>JACPNC010000113.1 GCA_016185685.1 Candidatus Woesearchaeota archaeon
AGAAGGGAAATGTGGAGAGGAGGTTCTGAGAAACATTTAGTGTTGATAACAGATGAAAAAGCACAGACAAGATATGGATACCTTAATCAACAAATAGTAGGAGATTTGTTAAGGGAAGCAAATATCATGGTTGATTTGTATATCCTGCCTCAACATTTTAATTTTCTAAATCTAGACGAGGGATATGGAGAACAAGGATATGGTTACTTAGTATGTCAAGAGCAAGGAGATGACGGCAGTTGTGTGAATCCCAACGGCAACGCGTACAATTTAGATGAAGAAATTTCTGCAGGAAGATTGGGAAGAAGCATTCGTCAGGGATTTATTGATTATTATTGCAATGAGGGAGAAACTGGAAGTATTTTGGAAAGAGAAGAGGAATAATAAAAATACACGCGTTAACTATATTTTAAAAAATAACTCTCACGCCCCTCATATCTTTAAGAATAAAATAACTTTTCTTATGAAAAAAGATGGTGCCGATAGAGAAAGGAATTAAAAATATACTGCAGAATATAAAAACAGGTTCATTTCTGCGTACCTTATTTTTATCAACAAGCCTCTATGCCTCATTTTCTGCTTGCAACGACGATTCATCTTTATATAAAGCGCCATGCATGCCAACATATCAAAAAGAAATGATTTGCGATGGATTAGACAATAACTGTAATGGAGAAAAAGATGAAGGATGTGATGATGATAAAGACGGATATTGCGATGCAGAGATGAGGGTTGGTTTTTTTGATACTTCTACTCATGAAGAAAATACGCAAATAACTAATTCTTATTTTTTAGAGCCAGATTTTCCCTGCAAAAAAACTTTTGAAATAAACCCTTTTGACGCCTGGCTTTTCATGGATTGTGATGATGAAAATTCATTCGCGCATCCGACCACACAAGAACTCTGCAACGGATTTGATGATAATTGCGATGGTGAAAAAGATAATTTTTTTCCGGAACAAGGAAGAGCGTGTTATGTAGATAAAAATTCTGGAGAAATTTTTGATGCATCAGTTGTTGAAAACTCCTCCACATTAGAAAATCTTTGTGGGCCATCACAATTTTTTTGTGAAGAAGGTGTACTGAAGTGCAAAGATTTACGTTTAGAAAGAGAAATTTGCGACGGCGTAGATAATAACTGCGACGGAATTACTGATGAACTTATTTCTTCCGAGCCATGTTATGGAGGATGGGGAGAAGTAGATGGAGTAATGCAATATATTGATGGATTGCTGGAAGATTCGCCGTGGTACGGGACACTGGGAGTGGGAGAATGTTGGAGTGGAGATTTCACTTGCACTGAAAGTTGCGAGATACTCCCAGAATATATTACTGACTGTAGGGAGCATGAGATGGGTGGCGATCAGTTATGCCATGGAGCCATAACGCCATTGCCAGAAATATGTGATGGAAAAAATAATGATTGTGATTTAGATGGCATAGATGAAGATTACGATAGAGATGCGGACACATATACCACTTGCGGAACTTTTGCAAGAAGGATGGAAAGCGTTACCCCATTGCTAGAAAGAATGGATTGTGATGATACCGATACAGAAGTGCACCCCGGAGCATTAGAGATTATTTGTAATAGAAAAGATGACGACTGCAATCCAGAAACTGTTGATTCTATTGACAGAGATGAAGATAGTTTTCCCATTGACTGTGTTCCAGATATTCCTTTTGATTGCGATGATAATGTAGAAGATGACTTGGAATTTTGTTTTTCCATCGGGGTAGAAGACTGCTTAGATAGAAGATACTCTTCATGTGCGCCGTGCATTAATCCTGCTGCTCCTGAAAGATGCGGAGATTGCCGCGACAACGATTGTGATGGAATAATCGATGAAAATGCTACGGCAGGAAGGTCATACTCTTTCTTTATGCATGTAGATATATCTGGCTCTATGTCTGAAGAGAACTTTTTCATTACCGAAGCTTTAAGTCAGCTTTTACTAGAGGAATGTATTTCTACTGATGGATTGAGCATCACCACCATTCTTGTAGGAGATTGGTACACTTATCAACCCATTTTGGCCGGAGTTCAGGAAAGTATCGGAGAATTTAGGGAAAATTATGCCGCAAGAATACCTTTAAGCAGTGCTGGCCAGGAGTACATGCTTGATGCTCTCGCCTATCAATTTTGCTCCAAATTAGAGGAAGATTTTCTAATTTCTGGAGTTGATGAACCAGTACGCTATCTTCCTGAATACACAGAAATTTGTATTCCTTTGCAAACAGAAACAATCCTAGTATGGAGAGAAAGCGGCAGCAGTGAGACAATTCACCCTTTAGAAGATTTTCTTGCAGGGCATGATGGAAGTGAACTCTGGAGGGAAGGAGTTGAAAATAAAGTTATTTTTCTTGCCGATGAGGAAGCACAGACGAGATTTTCTTATATAGATCAATTTAATATTGGCCAACTAGCAAGACATCTGCAGGTAGAAATTGCTTTGTACGTCCCAGAGACGTACTTTAATACAGAGGTAATACGCGATGGAGTACGAGGAGCGATTCCCCAAGGATACGCATATTTGATTTGTGATTCATATGATGCAGCAATGAATTGCATAGGCAGAAGTAACGGAGAAATGAAAAATTTAACTGACCTTGCGTATTCAGGAAGAATAGGACAGGAGATTACCGAACAGTTTATTGAAATTTACTGCCCAGAGGAAATAGAAGAAGAAGAAGAAGAAGAATGAAATGAGAGTTAAAAAAATAATTTATTTTTGCTTAATCTCATACACTCCCGTCTTTGTCAGAATTTCTTTCTGTCAACAATTCCACCAAACCCATTCTATTTACACTACAATTGATATCAAATTTAGGATGAGGTAGATATTGATTGGAAGCAAGAAATAAAGTAAGACTAAATTCAATTTTGCCTTTATCTTCATAGAATTTTAGAATATCATGCATTTCTTCATCATCTTTGGAGTCTCCGCTGCAGCCGTATTTCGTAAAGGTGTGCTGTTCGATGAAGTCTTGCACGCGCTGACCTTTATGATGTTCCTCCGCAAAAATTTTAGAAACATGATCCGGAAAACCCAGCTCTTCTGCAAAAAGTTTTGCAATAAGATAAATATTTCTCGTAATGTAATATTTTTGTGCTTGAGGAATAATATCTGTGTAAAATTCTCTTACTCCAGAAAACAAGGAACGAAGAATTTTTTCAGGAGTGTAATGTTTATGAAGAAAAAGCAATTCATTTCTGTCGCGAAGAAAAATATCAACATATTCTTGCCAGATCTCACTTCTTGGAAGTTCTTTTTTGATAAAACATCTTTTTGCCGAATGAAATACCCAGTTTCTATAACTTCTATTTTTGCAAAAACGTGAGAAAAAACGGTTAAAAGCTATAACTTCTGCTTGTGAATCCACATCACTTCCATCTAGATCAGAAAACCACACTTCAATTTGAGATAAATCTTTTCGTAAATCTTGAATAATCTGCGTTCTTGATTTATTTTTTGCAAGATCATCATGGACTGCAACCCAGTCAGCTCTGTCATCTGGATGTCGGAAATAATACATTTCGTGATTATGAGAGAAATAGGTTTAAAATAGTTGTTTAAAATAGTTCTACGAAAAAATGGGGGTACACGTATATATCCCGCGAAAAATATCCAAAGAAAAAAATGGGGCCGCGAGGACATTCTGATAAATTCCAATCTTCAATATCCAAATTCCAAACACTCTTGTTATTGAGATTTGGGATTTGTTGTTTGGGATTTAACTTTCGAACCCCGGCTCCACCCACCCCAAGGGTGAGTCCTACCAAGCTAGACTACGGCCCCGACAGGAAAGATATTTTAAGAGTATTTTATAAACATTTGTTTGCAAAAGTATTTATAGGCCTTTCTTTCACAGCATCTCATGAGCCAAGCAGAGGTTGAACG
>JACPNC010000109.1 GCA_016185685.1 Candidatus Woesearchaeota archaeon
GAGCCATGACTGCAAAAGCAAAGGAAATGGGCTTGTTTGGGTTGGAAACAAGGACTAGAGTAGGACAAGTAGGAGATTCGCTTGATGTGCGTATTCCTAAAAGAGTAGCAGAATTTCTAAAAATAACTAAAGGAACAGAAGTATGGCTTCACCCGGAAAAAAATAAATTAATAGTTGAGATTTGAAAAAGCAACACCACAAAAATTGCTCTCAATTTTTCAGCACATCTTCAATCGGCGTTTTGCCTTTCAGCTTTTTCGCCTGTTCTTTTGCTTGAGCAACTAAATCCACACCCATCTCTTTCAATTCTTTGATATGCATCTGCATTAACTGCTCTACAATCTGCAGAATTCTCAGTAATTCTTCACGTTCTTTAGTTAATGTCGCTAATGAACCTTTATGAAAACCTACTTTTTCTGATTTTTCAGAAACCGATTTTTCTTCTTCTTTTGCCATAAGTATACCATAAGCAGGATGTATTTATAAATTTTCCTTTCGTAGAAACTTCTTAACTACTTTTTCTTCCCAACCGCTCTGTACTAATTTACTGATGACTTGTTCTTTGCTCAATCCTTGCTGAAGACTACGCTGGAAAAAATTTCTAAGTTGTCCCGCTTTTTCTGGAGCTAATGCTTCTCCGCCACCACCCTTAATCACAAAGAAATACACCGCAGCAAGAATACCTAAAGCAACGACTAAGCCAATACCGGCATAGAGATACCAAGGCAATCCTTTCTTTTCTTCAGTTACTTTTTCCGATAAACACGCCTTACACATGCCTCCACAATCAACTTTCTCTTCGTTCTGATTTTTAATATTGTCAAAACAGGTTGCTAAAGGTTGAACAGGAGGAGGCGGTGATGGTGGCGGAGCAACTGAAACACAAGATTCACTTTCACTAGGCATCAGCACAGAACGTATACTTGCCACTTCTTTCGCCGTAAGCTTTGCATCACAGTCGTCATCCCGCTCGCAAGTACGTGTGCGTTCATCATCAACACAGCCACTCCAAGCAGTACACTGCCAATGCTGTTCACAGACTGCAGTAGCTCCAGTTCCACTGATACATGATTGTGATTGATTAAAAGTCACTCTACTTGTATTACACGCATTCAAATCAGTACAACTTCTTGTTTGATTATTATTACTACAAACACTCCAAGTAGTACAATTTAAGTTAGAAAGGCAAGTTTGTGTCCCATTAGTTACATTACTACTCAAATTTCCAGAATCGTTGGCAATAGGGGCTAATGTTCTTAAATCAAGATTCAATTCCGTAGCCGCGTCAGCGCGATAGGTATCATTTCCTGCTTTTCTTCCGTCAACAAAGAATAAAATCAAATCTCCACTTCTCCCTTGCACCCGTAAAGTATCTGGCGATTGTCCGTACGTCGCACTACAGCTGTTGGTAACTGCAGAACAAGCAGCATCTTTGATAGAGGTAGAAAATTCTGCTGTACCCACTTTAGCCACTACTTGCTGTGGTCGTGCTTCTACTGCATTCCAGGTTACTCTACCGTAAAACTGATGATTTTCTAATGAAGGCGGCTCTTGAGCAAGAACAAATGAAGCAGAAAGGAAAACTAACAGGAGCAAAGATGAAAAAAGTACGCGCGAAGTAAAAATTTTTTTATTTTCCATTTTTTATTTCTTTTATTTATTTCTTTTATTTTTTGCTTTTTTCGTGTTTGTTATTTGGTGCTTGTTATTTGGAATTTACACCCTCATTGTACCAACACCCAATATGATTTTCCTGGAACTAATGAAACAGCTTCTGCAGCAGAAACCACATCATTTCTCTGCAACTCTTTACTTGCAGTGATGCTTGTTCCCGGAGGAGCTTTCTTCGCTGCTAACTCGGTAACTGCTACTGCTTTATACCCGGTAATACTTACTAAATTCCATCCTCGCACTAAGGAAGGAAGTTCTGATTGTTCAGGCAAGGTACAGGTAAGCGTAAACATCCATTTGGTGCTGGTATCTTTAAGTTTCAATGAATATCCTCTGTGAGATAACAATTGAGTGAATTCTGAAGGCGCGCCAGCTCTCCATCCTTGTGTACGCTGTTGTTGTGCATCAAAGCCAAAGACTTCTAACAACGAACCGGCAGTACTTGACGTTGTCGGAGGAGCACTACCGGGTTGAGGAGCAGGAACTAATTGAAGTGATTCTAATGCCGTAACTCCACTACAAGGAACTGAGAAAGGTTGTTTATCGGCAGTATTTTGAAACACATAAGTTACCTGCGCTTCACGTGTTACTTCATTTGTAAGTTTAAGAGTTACATCGGGATAATTGGGATCACTGCTTAATTGGTAGATAATTCCGTCAACAGCTATATCATAACTTTTTTGGGAAGTAAGATTTTGCGGTTCAAATTGCGCTTCTCCAATAAGTGTAAAATTTTGATATCCAACGGCAGCAGGACTCCAAATGAAATCAAATGTGTTGGAAGTTCCACTCCGCAAACTTGAAGCATTCAATATGGAAGAAATTTGATTATTAATTTTCAAGCGCGCAGTAACCGGAATTGTCGTAACTGCATTACCAGAAGCATCCAGAATTTCTACGGAATAAGTCACAGGAACTTGCGCTAAAGCAGTAAATGTTTTGTTTAAATCGTTATCTTCAGTACCCCTTAAAAGATGGAGTGTTAAAGTTCCCGTCGCCGGAGGAGGAGTCACTGCGCGTAAATTTACCACTTCAAACACGCCGTTTGCATAATGGAATTCTACATCGGGAACTACATCTTCAGTATTTACTAAAATTCCCCGCGTGTCTGTTAATTGCGGACCGAGTAGACCCAGAGCGATTTTTTCGTCTCTATTCTGTGTTTCTAAATCATATCTTACGGTTCCGTCTATGTTTGCAGTAAGCGAGAGAAAATATTCTTCCGCTCCATCACCAAGTAAAAAAGCACACTCTTTTACTTGTCCAACATCCAACTGCAATCTTGGATTTACATCAAGATTCTCGGGATTTCCTAAATCGCACACCCTTACCAATCCTGTCGCCTGTCCTGCAGTAGGAAAACGGAAAATGCTCAACACCGCAAGTGCAATTACCGCCACTGCTAAGACAATAACTAATCCGCTGTGCAATTTCCACCATGGCGCTTGCGTATTTGTTTTTTTCATTTTTTAAATTTTAGGTTTGTTGTATTTCAATTTTTATTTTTTGGATTTGGATTTTACTTCTGTAGTCGTACCGTCACTTCTCCGTTTACCGCTGATACCACTCGGACGGTTACCACTTCTCCATTGGAAAGTAAAACATTTACTGTACTTCCTTTAGGGACAGTACTTTGGAAAATTCTGCCATTTACATCATCAATGAACACTGTAGCAACATTAGTTGCCGTTTCATCGGTTGTAGTTGCAACAGTCCCACTCACTGTATACGTCGGAGCTCCTAAGGAAGGAGTGAAAGATAATCCATTTGCTGGAAGTACTTGATCTACCCCTCCTGCAGAAACTAAAAGCGGAGCTTGCCATTCAATACTTAAAGTAAATGTTTTAGTAACTGTATCGGTAAATGCCTGAGTGAACTTAAACTCTTTTTCATCAACTGCAAGGTATACCTCTTTTAAAGTTTCACTAAGAGTAACTACTTTTTTCTGCGAATATTCTTTTCCAGTAAGTAAACTCTTCAACGTTACTGAATCAAGTACGTCGGTACCACGAACTTCCAAATAATCTGTTACCTCCCCGCTGGAATTCTTCAGCGCAACTACAGGATATCGCCCATTTTTAAGATTAGTAGAAAACTGCTGCCAATCAAGAAGAAAGCCACGATAGACATCCGACGTCTGTAAAGTTCCCGCAAGATGCTGTACAGTTACTCGTTTGAAATCACCTGATTTCTCACGATAGGTTACAATAACTCCGCCAACTCCACCAACAGAAGTAACAAAATAATAAGGTTTTCCTTTCTGCAAGAATTTTTCAGGAGTATCGCGAATACGCACACACACTTGTTCAGTAAACCCTAATGCTGCAAGAGCATCACAGTTATACATCTCAGTAGTTCCGATACTTAACACATTATCCGATCCTGGATTAGAACTTGATGAGGGCAGTTCAGTTTGATATTCAACCGCAGGATTAAATACGCGCGAGCCAGGCAATTGTCCTGGAGCAATGCTTAATGCCCCGCCAAAAGTTATTTTTCTGTTAAGCGTGTCAAAATTAATTAATAGATTTCCTCCCGCTACTGAAAATTGTACTCCGCTTTCTGTTGTAGTAGGTGAAATAGTTGAGCCGCCCAACAAAGGTTTCAAACGCAGTCGGTTAAATCTGAATCCCTGTGATAAAGTTCCTGAATAACTTAAGAGATAATAATTGCTTTTGTACTTTAATGCTATGGATTGCTCTCGTTCAACTAAAGGTAAGATAAATTCATCGTCTGTAAATGGTCTGGTTTTTTCACTTTCATCAAGATCATATAAGAGATACACGTCGGCGGACTTGGTAAAAACCCCTAAACTGGAAGTGAAATCGTTGTAGAGTAGAAGAATCTCGCCAGTGCTGTAATCATCTGTTCTGGTAACTTCACCTATTTTTATCTGCGGAACATTATCTAAAAGCTCTTGCCGCGTAGGGGTTCCTGCTTTAGAATATTCAATAATCATCCGGTCTGCAAATGACGCAGTATCTTGAGAAGAAACTGAAATCATTCCAACACTATTCAGAAGATTTACTGGACTAGAAGAAGTTAAAGTTGTTTTGAAATCCAACATTAAATTAACTTGTTTGGCAACAGCGGATAAACTTGCAGTAGTGCTTTCTCTTTTGAAAGTTATCCTTTTATTATAAGTATCAATATCTAACCGCACATTGATGTCATTACCAAGAACAAAAGTTAAATCTTTTCCATCATCGGATACTTGCGCGGAAATAGGTAATGCGCCGGCTTGTTCTGGAAGTTTAGTTAATCTCAACTCTTCCGGATTAAATCCTCCCGTAACTACACCTGTCCACGGTTTAGCGACAGATAACAAATAAAATTGGCCGCTAACGTTAAATGCCAATTTATTGCCTTTTAACAAAGGAAGGATAAATTCTTTATCGGTAAAAAGATGATTTTTTGCTGTACCATCACCTTTAAGCCCATACAATAGATATAAATCAGCATACTTTATTGATGTTGTTCCGGCTAGAGTAAATTTATTGTAATAAGCAAGAAGTTGTGCTTCAGCATCATCAGGATCTTTAATTATTCCCGTTAAAACAGCTGGGACATTATATTGTAATTCTTGTGAAATCGTCGCACCAGAACTTATTTTCATTACTGAATCGCTAAGAGTAGAATCATCTGAAGCAAGGAAAATTGTTTTTAGTGCAGATTCTTGCGCAATGCCACTAGCGCCACTTAAATCCCACACCTTCACCGCACCATAACTAGAAATACTCGCTTGCAATTGGTTGACAAGGTTTACATCTTCAGGAATAGCACTACTTGTCTTCTCAATAATGTATTTCAAACCAGGGATGGTTTCCAGCCTGAGATTAATCTGCTGCTGCAAAGGCAGATTAAATTTTACTTTCTCTTGATCGCCAAGAGGAGAATATATTGATTTTGCGGAATCAGATATGTGAGTTAATTTCAGATTGGTTAATTCCAAATACGATTTTGTTTGGTCTTGCATCTCCAAAAGATAATAATCATCAGCACCCATTTTCAAAGCGAGATGTTTCTTCTGCACAAGATTATTGGCAAAGTAAATTGCAAGCTCTGTTTTTCCTGCAGTAGGAAGAGTAACTAAATGTAGTACTTTTACTCGCTTCAGTTCTCTTTCTTTTGGAGCTTCGTAGAAGAAAAGAGTGTTGAGAAGAGCAGTGTCATAGCCACCAGTTGTGACCGCAGAAGAACCTTCTTTCGGCACACCATTGAACAGATCTAAAACTTCAGTCGTTCCTTCACATAAAGTCACCGCAGCAACAATTGCCGGATCATTAGCACATACTTTCAACACTTTCCCTCCAACAGTTACTGAATCAGTCTGCGTAATAATCTCTTCATATGTATTTGACAATCCTGCAGCTTCCCGATTGAATGAAAAAATAGCAATATCGCCGGATAATTTCAGCAGAGTGGCATTAATCCATTTGCTTTTTGTACTATCAAGATAATGATTAAAAAAATCTCCTACAGCTGAAAACAAATACTCCGTTCCGTCAATAGAAAGGAAAAACTTGCCATCACCCGTAGCAGAGCCTTCTACGGTATGCAGTTCTTCATCAAATAAAAACTGCTGTGATTGTCCTGAAAGGAATGAAGCTATCCACGGCGTAGCTACGTCAAAATTGAGGAAAGGAGTAACACCCGTTAAAACGCGAAGCACTTTCCCTTCATTAAAGTAAGCAAACGATTGCAGATATGCTTCTGGTTCTGCAGTAGAAGTATCAAGATTCAATCCAGTTTGTGTGGGCAATAATTCTAACGGTTTCTCTGTTGTTGCAGATAAACCTAAACTGCCTAACACTTGCCCGCTTGCCAGAGATTTTACTTGCAGTTGCGCAGTAGCTTCAAACTGATTTTGCTCTGCTAGAACAACTTGATAATTTTTGTTGTTGTGTGCAAAAGTGCCAGGAAAAGTATTGGTGAATAAAGGTTGGTTAATAGTTCCTGTGAGAGAATCCGTGGTGGTAAGAACAGCGACATTAGCAACGGCATCGGAAGGAGTTTTTTCAACATTATCAAAATTATTCTTATTTCCATCAACATCATATTTTGAATTATCTAAAGCAGGTAAACTACCTACTCCATCCGGTTTCGGACAATATTTATTGAAACAATCAGCAGTTCTTCCTGCGTAAAATGAGTCATTAATTTCGCTTTTATTCAAAGCACGATCATAAATTCGTACATCATCAATTCCCCCTTCCCAAGGATTACTTGATCCACCCCCATTTCCAAAACCAATACGTAAGGGAGGAAAAACACCCGCCACAGCATAAACGGGATCAGATGCACCAGTAACAGTACACATATCCGTTGCAGGTGTATTTAGAAAAAGTTCCCCATTAAGAGATAAATTGAGACAGCCCCCTTCTCCCATAACCCCAACTATATGTATCCATTCATTGAAATAGTCATTAAAAAAATTTGCTTTAGTTGCTTTAACATTTCCTACTTTAAAAGATAATTCATGATCGTTTGTGCCATCATTTCCCAAGAACCATCCGGTAGCATTAATTATCGTCATGCCATTCACCGGACTTCTCGCCGGTTTCACCCACGCCGATACCGTCAAAGCAGTAGTAATCTGCAAACCGGAAGGCATTGCCCCCGGACTCGTAGTATCTTTCACCACAATTCCATTCCCTGCCACACCGGGAAAATCCAACGCCTTGCGCGGATCGGATGTTCCTTCACGCACATTTATCCGCTTTACTCCCGTACCTACCATCTCTCCAGAATACCTTCCATTATCATCAACTACACGATTCCCAGAACTTTCCTCAAAATCCCATTTGGCAACATAGTCTTGCTCAACTGCAAAAGCTTTCCCTGCTAATTGCTGTCTGCCCAGAAAAACTAAAGAAAATATCCCTAAAAGAACTAACACTATTCCTATTGTAAGCATGACTTTTTGCTTTTCCATCAGACACCTATTTTAAGAAGAAGTAAAGAAGCAGAGGTATATAAATATGACGGTTCGGAGTTCATTTGAAACTAATAATTTGGTTCACGTGAACCACAAAATTAATAAAGTACAGAAATTTAGTAGTACAAATGAACCATCAGATAAGGTTCAGATGAACCATGAAAACTGAAAATCACCTGAGAAGTATTCAAGAAAGCCTTGAAGTGATTGAAGAATGTATAGAAAAAGGACTTGAAGCCAGACAAAGAACTTTGGGCTTTTCTTTGTCTGCAGTATGTGCTGATCTTCTTGAATTGCTGCTGCATAGGCTTGACCTTATCGACCAGGGATTTATGGTAAAGCACGAGTGGCTTAAATCAAAAAACAAAGTAGCTGAAAAATTGCTTTTTGATTTTCCCAAGAAAAAAGAGATTCTCACCATCATTGCAGAAATTGAAGAAAAAAGAAATATTCTTTGTTACGGCAGCCCACAGAAGAGTGAAGTTATCAAAAATCTTATTGAGAAATTTAATGAATTAAAAAAACTCTTTAAAGACGCAGGTATCCATGAAATCTAAGCTTGTCCCTTTCGCGATGGATATAGCGTCTTTTCTATTAGAAAAAACAGAAGAGAGAAAAAACATTAAAAATATAATTCTTTTTGGCTCTGTAGCAAGAGAAGAAGCGGAGAAGCAGAGTGATATCGATCTTTTTATTGATCTAAATGAAGAAAATCCAAAAATGGAGCAGGAACTAAAGAAGTATGTGGAAAAATTTTATCAAACAATAAAATACCAACAATATTGGAAATTGTTAGGTATCCAACAAGAAGTAAAATTAACCACTGGAAAACTTTCTTCTTGGAAAGAACTACTGCCCAGCATTGTTGCTAACGGAATAACTTTATATGGGAAGTTTACCAGCGAAATGCAAGGAAAACATCAGGCCATTTTTTTCTGGGAAAATGTCTCCCCAAACGCAAAGCGTGTTGCTTTCAACAAGAAAATGTTTGGATATACGCAACATAAAAAAAAATACCCCGGACTTCTTTCTCGCTACCAAGGCCAGCGCATGGGAAAAGGGTGTGTTATTGTTGACCTTCATTTCGCGCAAGAGATACATAAATTATTTAAGAATTCTAATATCTCTGTAAAGATAAAGAAGATAATAGTATATTAAAAAAACTATTTTATTCCACCAGCGCCCAATACACTTTCCCAGGAACCAGCATAGTCGTCTGTTGAGAAATTTCATCTCGTTGCATCTCACGCACTTGTCGTACTTGCGCTCCAGGAGGAACTGACGAAGATAAATCTCCCACTGGTTTTGATGCAAAACCAGTTATACTAACTAAATTCCATCCGGATTTTAATGAGGGAAGTTCAGATGAGAGGATACAGTTCATCGTAACTTGCAGGTGACTCGGGCGAGGACTCACGTGAGAGTTTGCATCAGAAAGACGCACCAAATACCCTTTAAATGATTCAATTACTGTAAAATCAGAAGGCAAATTTTCTTTCCATTGCAAAGGTTTTCTGGCATCATAGCTAAAAAGAGTAGAATTATTTCCAAAAAGAGAAGCTTCTTTCTGTCCTTTACAGGGCAATGAAAAAGGCTGTTTATTACCGACAACAGGAAAAACATATTTCACTTTGACATTTTTAGTAACATCGTCTAATAAAGTCAGTTCCATCACAGGATACTGCGGATCGTTTAAAACATACACTACCCCATTTCCTCCAAACAAATAATTTTTAGTCGTAGTCTGTCCACCAACAATAGCATTTAGTTTTAATTGATATGGTTTCTCGGCAGCGGGTGTAAATTTTAAAGTATATTTTCTTGATGTTGGAGTTTTTGAAAGTTCCTGCAGCTGAAAAACCATTGTTGTATCATCAAAAGAAGCAGTAAGCGTGGGAGAACTACTTGCGCCAATGACTTCAATTTGAAACTGCGCTTCTTTATTGATAGGTAGTACAGCAACATCTTCAACTACCATTCCGTCAAGAGATTTTAATAACCTGATAGTTGCCGCTTCGGGTGCGACGTAACGGAGATTACTTAAGGTAAAAACTTGATTATCAGGATTAAAAAGAAACTCAATATCTGCTACACTGTCGTCATCCACAAAAATTCCTTGAGTGGAAGGTACTTCTTTTCCCAAAAGACCAGAAGCAATTCTTTCTCCGCGATACTGTAACAAGTAATGTAATTTTCCTTCACTTAATATCACATTCATCTGATAGTTTGTAGCTTCTCTTTCAGAAGTATCGGCAGTAAATTCCCATTGGTTAACTTTACTCACATCAATACTCAAAGAAGCATTGTGCACTAAATCTAATGCATCTTCCGGCGGCACGGTGATAGCCCCCCCAACAGTAGGATAATGAAATGCAAAAGAGAAAAACAGCAAAATAACCATAGTAAGAGCTAATACTGAAAGAGGAACACCATAGTGTTGCAACAACTTTTTAAATTTCTTTTTCTGTTCAGATTTCCTTTTTTGTTCGGGGTTCATGATCTCAGTGTCACCCCTTCTCCTGTGGCGGGATCAATGGACGCATGCACCGTAATCGCTTGCCCGTTTGGCAATAATACTCGGCGAGATTCACCAAAAGGCAGCCTGGCAACAAAAAAATCTTCTCCCTCTTCATCTCTCAGCGTGACGGACATAAAATTTCCATCCGCTGATGCGCGTACATGATATTGCGGTTGTCCAAGCGCTGGAATAAAATCAGCATCAGTTACGGTTGTCCATTCCGTAGAAAGAAAAACATAAGGAAGCACATCGATAGTTAACCGTATTGCCTGATTTTCCAAACGTTGTTTGAAACGAACAACTTGACCATGTACGGACACTTGCGCTTCCTGTTCACCTTCAGTGGTAGAAGTTAAAGTTACTTTACGTGCTGGGAACTGCCCGAAAGGAATCTCCTGCAATGCAAAAGAATCCAATGACTTCCCACCAGTCAGTAAATAAGGCTTATCAGAAACTAATAACACCGGAGATTTCCATTTTGCAATATTTACAGTTAACAATTGCCAATCCAACTCTAGTTCATTTTCAGCATCACCGAGAACATAATGTAAAGAAACTTCTTTTGTCTTTCCAACAGTTA
>JACPNC010000111.1 GCA_016185685.1 Candidatus Woesearchaeota archaeon
GACCGTTGGAAAATATCCCGTCGCTAATCCCCAAGCAAGGAAAATAAAAACGAACCACCAACTATAATGCAGACGAATGTCAATGCCGAATATTTTTAAAATTTTAAGTGAATGATTCATCAGCCTCTTTTACCTCTTTACAATTTACCTCTTTACAATTTATCTCTGTATCTTTATTCCAAACACTTTTACTACTTCCACAAACCCAATCTTAACCCACCCTAAATAAGGAATTCTCAGCACCCCTTTGCCATACACGCGTTCCTGAGTAATATGCATCTCACCTACACCAGAATCAATACTTTCAGAATTATGGTCACCTTTGGTCTGATAATATCTCTTTCCGCTATTTTCCTCAGTAATTTTCACCACCCGATGAATGATGGGTTGTGGTTTATCTCCTTGAAATACCAAAATATCTCCAAGATGCACATTTGAATTTGCTCTCCAAAGAATAATCACATCTCCTTTGTCAAAACCGTTTTTAAAAGGGAATTTTTGGAATTCTTCTTTTTCAATACCTCTCGTTTCATACCATTCTCCACAAACTTTCCAGTAATTATCAAAAGATTCCTGAAAAGCTGTAAACTGTTGGCCGCATAATATTTCATTTTCTGGCGCATGTTCCATACTTTCACTCACAACTGCAACGATAGGAAAAGGAGTTCCCAATAACAAACCAAGTCCAGGATACACTAAAAATTTAATAACTGCAAAGGCAACAATGACATTAACAAGCCAACTTGCTACGGAATCATCATACCAAAAGAAGCGCCAAAAACCCTTAAGAATAGCTTTAAAATTATGATGATTATTACTGAGCTGATTATTACTAAGCGTACTTTGTTGAATTTTTTTCATAGGAAATTCATACTAACATTTTCTTAGTCTTTAAAAAAGTTACTTTCTCCATGTTGATGTTGCTTCATCATTCAAGTCCCAGCAACGCCACCATCAATCCAATACCAGCTAATAAAGCAATAAAATGCACCACTGATTCACGGAGATCACATTCTTTATGCAGTTCAGGGATAAGATTTGAACCAGCAATATACAAAAATCCCCCAGCAGCAAACGGTAAAATCCATTGAGAAAAAGTTTCAACTCTCGAACCAAAAATAATTCCAATCACTGCACCAAGAATAGCAACCGCAGCAGAAAGAAAATTCAAAAGAAGAGCTTTCTTTTTGGAATAACCTGCATACAACAAAACTCCAAAATCAGCTAATTCCTGAGGAACTTCATGCAAAATAACTGCAATTGTTGTTGCAATACCTACTGGAATACTTACCAAATACGCACCAGCAATCGCTAGTCCATCCAAAAAATTGTGCAGACCATCCCCTGCAAGATTAACAACCCCAATATGTTCTCTTGACCGATGAGGATGCTTCTTGCTACTTTGATTCAACTCTTCAGGAACGCAATAATGGTGATAATGAATAATTTTTTCTAAGAGAAAAAACACTACAACACCTAAAAGCAAAGTAAGAGATACCTGCAAAGTAAAACCTAATTCCTCAACAGCTTCTGGAAGAAGATGCAAAAAAGCTCCTCCGAAGAGTGTTCCTGCTGAAAGACTAACTAAAGTGAGAAGAATTTGATCTAGTTTTCTATGCTTGAGAAACAAAGAAGCTGCTCCGACAAATGACACCAGCGAAACTACAACAACGCTAAGAAGAGTATAAAAGAGTGCAGCCATACAGATAAGGGAGATGGATGCATTTAAATACTTTACTGATTTTGATTATCAATAATAAAAACACATTTCACAATTACCTTCACAATTACTATAAAATTATAACAAAAACTGGTATTCAACAAAACCATGGCGCGACAAACAAAACAAAAGCAAATCCTCACAGACGCATTAAAAAAACTGGACCTCTTTTTTGATGCATTTGAATTGCATCAGCGAGTTGCAAAGAGCAGAATTGGCATTGCAACCGTATATCGGTTTCTGAAACAACTTGAAGAAAAAGAAGAAATCCACGCTTTTCTTTGTAATGATCAAAAAATATACTCGCTCAACAAAAAAAATCACGCTCATTTTACCTGCGAAATATGCGGAAAGATAGAACATCTTAACATTAAAAAAGTTGATTTTTTGCGAGTTTCAGGAAAAGCATGCCATTTTCAGTTGGATGTGAAAGGAAAATGTAATGGATGTTTTAAAAAAGAAAAAATAGGATAAAAAACTGATTATTTTTGCGATGACAGTTCTACCATCATCCCCCGTATCACCATGGTCGCATAACTTCCTTTAGGCAAAGTAAACGATACTTTCACTTTCTTTTTTCCAGAATGAAAATCATCATTTTCAAAAACAAAAATCTGTGGATTTTCTAGTTGCTTCCGTTTCGCTCCAGCAACAACACCAATCTGCAAATCTTTTACTTCTACAAATGCCTTGCGTAGATCTCCTTCAAGAGTAAGCTGGGGAATCTGCTTGAGAATGAAATCCTGCGCAGTAAGTTCTTCTTTCTGCATTATCTCTGCAATAATTTTTTCTGTTTCTTTATTTTTTTTGCTTTCGTAATCAAAACCAATAATGGGAATTTGTAGTTTCTGAAAATCTATTTTTAAGCCAATTTCTTCGAGATTTTTTTCTTCCAAAAAAACAAACTTTCCCAATGAATAAGGAATTTCAATCACCTTTTCACTTTTTCCCTGTAAATATCTCGCTAAAGTTTCATTCCACAGATAACTTTGATACGCATTCAAATAGAGCCTTAGAAGACGTATAGACAAAAGTTTCAGTGCTCCCACATAATCGTTAGGATGTGTTTGAAGATATTGAAAAAGGTCTGCGTTTTCCAAACAATTCACTGCTTCTGCAAATTCCTTTCTCAATAGGTGCTTTCCAAAAATAATATTTTCCTTGCCAAATCGTTGTTCATCAAAATAATTAGGAATAAAAGAAACTTTCCTTGGAAGTTCATTTTCTTCAACGTTTCTTATCACAATTTCAAAACTATTTCCTTGTAAATCACCGAGGGAAATGGGCGTATCGCCATATCCAAGAAAAATAATCTTTATTCCTGGAATCTGAATTCGTTGCAATCGTTCTTTTCCTGCACCAAGAACAGAACACACCTGCTCAGTAACTGCTCTTTTATCTTTATTTCCTGCAAATCCGATCTGCTTCTCCTGAACGCCCAATGTTCGAGCAATTGCCTGCACAGCGTCCATCGTGCCATAATTTTTCTTATGGAGTTGAAAATACAGATACTTTCCTTTTTCTTGAGGCAGAATGAGAGGGATTTCTGTAACTTTGAAATCTTCAGGGAGGTGTTTAAGAATATACATAAAGTAGAAATACGCTTGTTCTTTAAAAAAGAAACTGCAAAAAAACCGTTCTTGCCTCTTTAACTTCATCAAAAAAAACAGCGTTTCGGCAATTCTTAAAAAAAGCAAATCCTTTTCCCCCCTCTTTTTCATAAGTGCAGGATGCCTCTTTTTGCTTGTTCAGTACATCATATTTTTCTCTTTTTTCTGGCTCAGAATCATACTTCTTACAAGCTAATTCTACATCAAAACCTTTCCCTTGCTGTTCAATCCCAATAACAAACCCTTTTTTTCCTAGCCACAACTGCATTTTTGCAGGCACTTTATGCGTACTATAATGTAAAGCATTAGCTCCTGCTTCATTCAAAAAATATGCAACATCATCAGTTTTATTTTCCAAAACCCAGTTTTCTAGAGCAAAAAAATGGGGAACAGAAAAATGTTGATGAAAAAA
>JACPNC010000009.1:0-1999 GCA_016185685.1 Candidatus Woesearchaeota archaeon
CATTTCTATTTCAATGTTCAATCCTTCAGGCTTGCGAAAATTTTTTGTAATTTTCGAGCCTTCAGGATAGTCGCACAATTATACATCGACCATTTCTATTTCAATGTTCAATCCTTCAGGTATAGGTACTCTCATGATAAGTCGTAAAGCTCTTTCGTCTGCACTCACGTCAATCAATCGCTTATGCACACGCATTTCATACCGTTCCCAAGTCGCAGTACCGTTGCCGCAAGGAGATTTTCTAGTAGTAATCTTTAATTTTTTAGTAGGAAGAGGTATCGGTCCGCGCATTTCCACGCCCGTAGTTTGAGCAATATCTTTTATTCCAGAACAAATTTGGTTGACTTTGTCTATGTCGATGCTTGCTAATTTGATGCGTGCGCGTTGTGCCATTTTGTTTTGTAAATCTTTATTCCCACAATAAACTCTTCATCATCATGGTTTTACTCTCTTTTGTGCGGTTTATTTATAAAGCTTTTTGTTTTCTAGTGATAAAATGCTTTTAGACGATATATTTGAACTCTTAGAAAAATTACGACGAGAAGATATTCCTCTGCTTGCTGAAGGAAAAAAAGATCAGGAAGCTTTTTGGAAATTAGGCTTTGCAAATATCATCATGCTAGAGAAAAGAGCATTGTATAAAGTTATTGAACAATTGCTGAATGATGACATCAAAGAAATTGCTATTCTTACCGACTTAGATAAAGAAGGCAAGAAATTATATCATAAACTGAATGATGAATGCAGCAGAAAAGGAATCAGAGTAAACAACAAATTACGGCATTTTTTGCTTAAGGAAACGCCATTAACTACAATGGAAGGATTGCCAAGCTATTTGGAGACGTTGGAGAAGAAGAAATATGAAAGGAGAAAAAAATGAAATGTATAATCTGTATCGGCGGAGTTCATGAAAAAGTAGTTGAGTACAAAGAGTTTGGAGTCTCTCTAGGAAAATTTCCTGCAAAAGTATGTGTTTCCTGCGGAGAAGAATTTTTTGAAAGTGAAACTGTTGATAAAATACAGGCTAAATCTAAAGAGAAATGGTTGTTTGGACTTGCTGCCAAGAGAACAAAAGTTGCTTTAGTGGGAAATAGCTTAGCAGTGCGGATTCCAAAAGAAATTGCTGAATTTGTAGGATTACACAAAGAAGAAGAAATACGTGTAGTACCCAGAAGCCAGCATGAGATTGTGTTGGAGATAGGATAAGATTATTTACTCTTCTTTTCTAGAAGCCTTTTTCTCTTTATGGCGATGGTAAAGCTTTAAGGATTCTACTACCGCGCAAGTAACGCCTCCAGCAAACATAGCGCCAAAACCAACATTGACCATTGCTTCATTGCCAGCGAGATAAGCTGCCCCAGTTAGAATACCGCCGTTAACTATTCCCCCATAAAATCCAACATGGTTTACCAGAGAGTAACTTCTTTCTAAAGTCCAACTCCTCCTTTTTTTTGCATCACTTCTTAATTGCGTAGCATCTACTTCTGTTTCAAGACCGCCGCGTTCGGCTTCTCTTGCTATGATTCTTTCAGCAGTTTGTTTTGCTTTTTCTATTTCTTCGGGAGTGTAATTTGCAGTCATTTTTAGTTCCCTCCTTAACATCAAAAAACCTCTTTCAAAAACATACTTAAGATAAAAAAAAAAGTATTTTATTTTAAAAGAGTCGCGATGGCGTAAGCAGTAGTAAGTATTGTTCCAACTCCCGCCGTCGCATGATAAATTGCACTTCCGTAAAACCTAACTGGATGATTATCAGGATCATTACTTAATGCCGGTTTCCCTTCACGCACAGCTCCGCCCACCGCATAAATTCCATACACTGGAACCCATTGTGACCAATGCGGAGACTCAATTCTTTTTTCTAATGATTCCTTTTGTTGCATTGTATTCCCCAGCACATCCAAGCCCTCTCATTCAAAAAAATAACACATCAGCAAAAATTTTGAAAAAAAAAACAAAAACTAGATTAAACCAAACTTGTTTATCCCAGCGTTTTTTT
>JACPNC010000009.1:2008-4443 GCA_016185685.1 Candidatus Woesearchaeota archaeon
ACCGACAGTAGCGCCAGAGTCACGGATAGCAAACCTCGACATTTGAGGAATGTCTGCGTTCTTCTCAATTACTACTGCTTGCATAGGTTTGATTTTGACCACAGCAGCATCGCCGTTTTTCAAAATTTCTTTATCAGTGGTAATTTCTTCCCCAGTAGCAGGATTCATCTTTTTGATGATTTCAATGAACTGACAAGCTACTTGCGAAGTGTGGATGTGGAACACCGGAGTGTACCCAACAGTCACAACAGTAGGGTGGTTCATGATAACCACTTGCGCAGTAAATTCAGTTGCTACGGAAGGTACGTTGTCAGCTCTTCCTAACACGTCTCCACGAGCAATATCTTTCTTACCTACGCCGCGCACGTTAAATCCAACGTTATCACCGGGTTCTGCTTCGGTAACTTGTTCGTGGTGCATCTCAATAGTTTTAACTTCACCAGGAACCCCTTTACCTTCTCTTCCTGGAACAATCATAACTTTGTCACCCAATTTCATCACACCAGTTTCAACTCTTCCTACAGGAACTACACCGATACCGGTAATGTTATACACGTCCTGCAATGGCAGTCGTAAAGGCAAGTGCGTAGGCTTTTGAGGCACATCGAATTTGTTAATGGCATCCAACAAACAATCGCCAGTCCACCAAGGCATATTGTCAGATTTCTTAGCGATGTTGTCTCCAGGAAATGAAGCAATGGGGATAAAGCGTACTTTGTCTGCTTTCCATCCTGCTTGTGTAGCATGCTTAGTTACTTCAGCAACTACTTCCTTAAAACGGGATTCAGCATACTTAGCCATATCCATTTTGTTGACTGCAACTACCAGTTGTCCAACACCAAAAATTTTAGACAATCTTAAGTGCTCAATAGTTTGTGCCTGTACGCCATCACCGACGTTTCCAGAAACAACTAACACTGCACAGTCTGCTTGTGATGCGCCAGTAATCATGTTTTTGATAAAGTCTTTGTGCCCAGGAGCATCAATGATAGTAAAATAATATTTATCCGTATCAAAACGTTTGTGTGAAAGGTCAATAGTTACTCCTCTTTCTTGCTCTTCTTTCAAAGTATCCATAACGAAAGCAAATTCAAATCCTGATTTTCCCAGCATTTGCGCTTTCTCTTTCAATTTACGCATTTCCTGCTCGTCAACGTTTTTAGTGTCAAATAGTAAACGTCCTACAGTAGTAGATTTTCCGTGGTCTACGTGACCGATAAATACCAAGTTAATGTGTTCTTTGCCTTTTGCCATTGTAATTTCCTCCAAATTTTGCTTGTCTGTTATTTTTTAGGTTTATTTATAAATATTTCGGTGATAAAAAAAGAAAGGGAATTATCTTGCATTTGAAAGAATATTCCGAGATAAAAATATCATCAATTGAGCAAGAAAACTGTCCAAGTGTTTAAATAGCTTTAGAGAAACCATTTACTCATGGTGGAAGAGAGAATAGATGGGATAGCAGTCATAGCAATTAATGAAATTAATTTTACTATAGTCAGTAATGAAATTAGTTTCACGGTGAGTGATGCATGAGGGGATTACAAAATTTTTTTGCTCCTTTGGGATTGATAAGTATTTTAAGTTTGGGCATGTCGCCAAGCGCTTGTTTTCTTCAACGGCAAAATCAGAGCAAGTATTCTCTTCAACACCAAAGCTCTCTGCTACAACCAAAGCCACCACTTAAAAAATATTCACGGGAAGAAATTACTGCTTTAGAAGAAAAAGTAAATCGAGAAGTACTGCAACGAGAGCCCTCTCCTTCAGAAAATACTCCTAGTGAGAACTCTTCTATTTCTATTGATCGTTCCAATTCTCTTTCCACCGATCCTTCCATTGACCTTACTTTTTCTCTTAAAGCATCCTACGACCTTCCTCCAGACTATTCGTTTAATCTTCTTGATGGATTACACAAAAAAAATTCTACTTTGCATTGGGACCCCTATAAAGGAGAATTTTATTATGGCATTTCGAAAATTCCATTAAAAGCAACCATTGAACCGTTGCAAGGTTTAGACGTCAACTATTTAGATATTATTACTTTAGACGACATTCCTCTACGCAGTTACGTTTCCATTTCTGAAACAGAACTTCAGAGAACATGGCAGGAAAGCATTGCAAGATTCGGAGATGAACTTGAACAAGTGTATGTTCCGAAGTACATTGATCCTTTCATAGCTACTTTTGATCAATACTTGGATGAGACTCTTCGAAAGTATCCAAATGATAATGGAGGAGTGATTCCTTTAGAAAAATATCCCTTATTTATTTCTGATCTCTGGAAATTTGTTCAAGATTTTTATACAACACAAGTTGCTTTAGAAGATCAGCAAAAAACACAAGAAGCGTGGAATACTTTTGTAGAAACCTGGGAAAATGTTTTTCCTTTTCTTGATAGCAGTGTGCTCTTTGAAAATCCGCAAGAAAGTGTTGCT
>JACPNC010000010.1 GCA_016185685.1 Candidatus Woesearchaeota archaeon
ACAAGACGCCCGTCATCGTCGTCGAGATAGCTGTAGCCATTCGCACTGGAACCGTCGTCTAACCTGTCGGCAACCCACGACCGCATTGTTGGTACGCCGTCTTTTGTAGTTTGGTTAAGATAGACATTCAACAAGCTATTGCTACGCGGAGAACTTTCGCTGACCAGCTGAACATAACCCGTAAGGTCTCGTGCTCTGCCGAGAGTATCCCATACTTTACCGACCGTTTTGGTAGCCGGAGTCCAAACTCCTTCTTTTTTAACATATCCTTTTCCTTGCACATCTTGCACTTCGTCTGCGGTTAAATGCAGGACCTTCTCTTTTTGCTCTTTCAACTCCTGCCAAGCTCCTGCAGGAAGAACCAAGGCACCTTGATATAGTTCGCTTTCTTCAGTAAGTTGACGTAGAGCCTGAGCATCAAGAACAATCAAGTGATCTCCTTCTGTTCCTGCGGTAGAACCATCTCCGGTAAAAATATAATTATTCTGCCAAGTAGGACGTACATCCATGGGAGCTTCTATTCTTCTTCCCAGAACATAGGCAAATGAAGCGGGATCACGAGGAATATCAACAACCTTTCCTTTTTCATCTTTTCCACTCATTAAAAGCGGCATTTGAATTCTTGCTTGACCATAAAATTCTCTATGCGGTTCTGGTAATCTTTCTGTTTGTCCTGATAGTTGTAGTGTCATTTTTTTACCTCTTGTAATCGTTTTTATACCTTGGAAACAGACCTTATTTATAAATCTTTCGTAACTTAAGAGTGAATAATTTTTCCACCTGATTATTTGGAGATTACCCTTCTCACTCCACTTCAAATCTTAATATTGCCGCAACACCGCCGAGATCTTTCAACTGCACTCCTTCTCTTGTCTCAACTGAAATCACTTTCACCGTCGCTCCGCCTTTTCTTGCTAAATCTTCCAACTCAAAAATCCTATCTTCAGAAAGACTTTCAGATAATAACAAAACATCTACAGAATTCATATCCAATGCCTTGAGTGTTGCTTTTTCACCATAGGTTACTTTACGCATATTCTCCCGCATCTGCTGGAAAAAACGGTTCATGATACTTTTTTCTTCCGCGATTTCCTCAGCAGCAAGTAGATCCTGCGCTCGGTCTAATAGTTCCTGCAATCCTTCTTCTCCCGTATAAGAGAGATCTTTTGTGCCAAGGATTTTTTTCTTTAACTCACCAGTCACGTAATCATAATTCATAAAATCATTAATAGTAATTCCTGGACCGCCAATGATGATGCCTTTCAAATTAGTTCCCAAAGGAAGAAACTGCTCTTTCATGTAATCAGCAACTTTTTTAGCGTGCTGTTTATTGGATTCTTCACGGATTTGAGCAAAACGATGGGCAGAATTATGAACAATGACACCATTAGCAATAAAATTTTGGTTGCCTACAGAAATATCTACCATTTCAACATTTTCGTTTCTTTTTTCAATATTAGCAATCTTAACTGGTAAAATCTGTGAATTATGAATTTCTTCGAGTTGCTTGTATAAGTTTTTATCTTTAACATAAGCCAAAATTGAGGCCTTAAAAGCTTGTTTGCTCATCATTCTTTCATTTCTAAAGAAGCCGTTCACTTTAGGAAACAGTTGAGTATTATAACCAGATTTTTCTATTATTTTTCTTATCTGTGTTCCGGGGGCGAGGATTTGCCTAACACTACTCTTATCTGTTTTGCCTTGAATTAATTTCTCAAGTCTTTGAGATTTCTCTGTAGAAGTAAATCCGACGAGTTCCTTAAATCTTATTAAGGATTCTTTTTCATTTATTTGCAGCTTAAAGATGGGATTTTTTGAATAGGGATTACTTCTATTATCATATTCTAGGTAAGAAGCTATGATAGAGAACCTCAGTAGTAGAAGTTGAGTTTGACCAATTAGCGTTTTATTGTTGGCGCCTATCCCCACACTACCTGGTGTCACATATCCTTCAGCGTCAAAGTATCCTCTTAAGAATTTAGCAATAATTTTTTTTTCTGATTCCAACACTTTTTTCGGAATTTCCGTATCTAAAGTTTTCTTAATTTCAGGAAATTCTCCGTTAATAAGCCTTACTAATGGTCTACTAGTAAATTTTAATTGGTGATAGTTTTTACTTTCTCTAAACTTATAACTGCTATCAATGTTAAAGAAATCATCAAATAAATTCTTATAAGCTAAAGCAACTTCTTTTCTTTGTTCAAAGAAAGTTACTCTATCTATTTCCATACATCCATCTCCAATGTAATAACCTAAAAACTGAGCAAATTCCTCAGTAAGTTCTTCTGGAAGCCTTACACTTGTTCCTTGATGATGGAAGTGTTGGCAATATGTTTCTAAGAATTCTTCAAAATCTAAATTAAATTCAACACAGAGTTTCTGCAACGGCTCTTTATCAATATGCAGTTTTCCTATTTCGTAAGAGGATATAGTAGTTTGTGTTACATGTATTCTTTTCGCTAATTCTCTTTGCAATAATCCTTTTTCTGACCTTTTATTCTTTAGTACTTCTTGCCCTTCTTTATTAATTACAAAAGAATTGTAATATCTTCTTGAATTAATTTTTTGCTTTCGTCCATTTATTTCAATCTTTTCAGGCATTAGTAAGGTATCTCCTATCTGTAGTTCTTCAGCAGACTTCTCAATTATTCCTTCAGAAGTCATCACAAAGAAAACGTGTTCCTTTGAAGATTCTACAATTAGCTGAGGATACTTTGTTTTTATTTTGTAAACTTCCTGTTTTTGTACAGTCCACTTATCTGTAATAGGTGAATCCTGAATTGAATAATTATCCATAACCATGCTCTTAACAACCAAGGGGTTATGAGATTTTTCAATTTTAAGGATATTGCCGGTAGAAGATTGGATGAGTGTTCCAAAAACATGGCATTGCCCCCCCGCCTTAAATTTCCCTGGCACTTCCGAGTGCGTTTTCTGCAGAGGAATGATAGTTTTTCCTTTCAACAAGGCAAATATAGCATCGCGACGATCAAAAACCACCAACCCATATACCCTATGCTCAGCCATCATATCTTCAAGAATATCCGTCACAAATTGCTTATCACAGCGGTAAATGCGAATATTGAGGGGAACTGGAGGTTCAATACTCCAAGCACGGAGATCTTGTTTTCCTTCCGCTGCTGCGACATTTCCAGCAAAAACAGCAAGTCCATTTGCAGGAGTTCTTCCGATGGTACGCAGATGTTGAATCATCTTTTCTAATGCATTCTGCACATTTTTTCTGGTTACGGCAGATTTAATGTTAGCAGCCGTGCCTTGTTCTTCAGCAAGATGGTTGATGATTTTAGTAAGATCGTAATCTTTAGGAACATAGACAGAGACAAACTCAGTATGCGGAGCCTTATGGCTCTTCAATTCTCGGATAATCTTCTTGAGATGCAATTTATCTTGTGCAGTGAGAGACATAAATGTTACGGGGAAAGGTTAATTTATAAAAGTTTAGGGGGATTTTAGAAATTTGCTGGGAGTTGCCAATGATATAGCAATACATTATTAAATAGTTATGTGGGGGAACATAACTATCTTGAGAACAATATATAGTTATACAATAAAACATAATTATTTTAAAAACGATAAGTATTTAAACACTCCCGTTTTTCTTGTGATTATGGATTTCAAACAAGATAGTTCTCCTTCAGAATTGGATGTAGTTTGGCCAAAATACGGATTGAGAGAAAGTCCTTATTCTACCTCTCCGGTTAGGCTTGTTGGTATCCTGCCAATACAAAAGGTTTTTTGTGGCAGAAAAGAAGAGGTAGAATCACTCAAAAAAATAATTTATTCAAAAAACTCTTCGCGGAATTTTATTGTTGGCGATTTCGGAGTTGGGAAGACCACATTTGGGAATTTTATTAGATGGGAACTAGCAGTTAAAAAGGGAGAAAATGCACGTTATTTAACAACAAATGCAGAAATAAAAGTTCAGCCTGATTGGGGTGCAACTGAATTCTTATTATCTACGCTCTCTGCAATTTATACTTCTTCAATTGTTTTTAATTGGGAAGGAAAGGGAATCAAATTGAAATCAACTGAAAAAATTAAAGAATACGTATCTGTATCTAAACAAAAAACAGTTCAAGGAACGGTTTGGATTATCGGCGGGGGCTATGGGGAAACTAAAAGTAACCCCGTTCAGTTAAGTCCGGAGATTTTAGAGAGTTTATTGCAAGAAGTTTGTCAAGAGCTACAAGAGAAAGGAAAACAAATAATAATCCCTTACGATAATTTAGAAAATGCAGATATAGAAACATTGGGAGAATTTTTTAGGTCTATAAGAGATTATCTTCAAATGGAGGGGTTACATACTTTATTTTTAGGACCAACAGAAACTATTTCTTCTTTGGAATCTTTTGGACAAGTATATTCTGTATTTAGTAGACCAATTATCCTAAAACCTCTTTCAGAAGATAGTGTTTTGGAAATTCTTTCAAAAAGATGCGATGTATTAAAAATTGATGGCGGAAATTATATAAAACCTTATGAAGATGAAACGGTAATAAAACTTTATAATAAACTTAATCATAACATAAGGTTTACTTTTAAAGTGTTAGAAGATGCAACTCTCAATTCTGAGAGAAGAGCGCCTTGTCAAATTTGTATGGGAGACATTGTAGCAGTTCAAGAAAAAGAAAAACAAGAGGTTATGTCTTCACTTACAGAAACGCAATTAAGAATAGTTACTGCTCTGTTGGATGTGCCAAAACTAAGTCAAAAAGATTTGTCTACTATAACTAGTATTGGAATTACAAATTTAACTACCCCCGTTAGGGAATTAACGAAAAGAGGATTAATTGTTGAAAGCGGAGACAAGGAAGATAGTTATTTAAAATTGTTTTTTGACCCAAAAGAGATTAAATAATGACTGAAACAAAAGAAACAAATCTTAGCAGAAAAGAAGAAATTAGTTTTAGAAATCTTATAGATTTACCCTCAACAACGCATGCATGTTAAAACTTCTTCATTCAGTTGCAATAATGAAACCGATTAAGATAAATATAAAAGAAGTCATAAAAGAGATTGTATGGGGATATTATCATCTCCTTAAAGAGAGTCCTAAAAAGAATTTTTTAGCAATTCCTCTACTAAAAACAACAAGATATTTTTCATACGATGATACTCAACGCCAAAAATTATCAAAATCAAAACGTTCCCAAGAAAAAATTAGTACAATACTCTCTTCTAATGATTGGGAAAATTTATTCTTTAAGATGCTTGAACGTGAAATTAAAAAATTAAACAATTCAATAAATGAATACTGGTCATTAAATCCTAAAGAGACCAAATATGAGATTGTGTGTGGTATTGATTCGTTTTTACAAGACTACAAGAGGATATTAATCATTATATGTTCTTATTTGTTGGCGATACAAGTATGAGGGGAAATAAGATTCCATTAGATAAAATACTGACAGAACATCTAACCGCTTTAGGTTGGGAGCACGAAAAAACATTTGTAGATAAGATAGTAAGCAGAAGATTTTTTCATATATTTAACATTAATTTCATGTGTTTTTTAAAACACAAAACAATTTTCTCTTTCGCCGCATCAAAAACCAATAATTTCTGTCCTTTTTCTTTCGCCTCTTCCAAACAAGTCTGAAAAATTTCTACCTGCAAATTTTCTTCCACTTTTGCTTTGCTATATTTTCTTTTTTGTAATCTTCTTTGTAATAATTTCAAATCAGAACAAGTTAAGACTATGCATAAATCAACTAACTTTTTCGGCAAGAGATGGGCGACGTGGGAGTCAAAAATAAGATTGTTTTTCTGCTTTAACTCCGCAACCAATTTTTCTAATTTTTTCAAATCTATTTCGTACGATTTACTTTTTTTATCGTAACCCGTAGAAACCTCTTGGTAATACTTATGCAAATCAAGACGCTTCCAGCCCTTTCCTAACACCTGAACCAATTTTCTTGCAAGAGTTGATTTTCCTACTCCCGGAGTGCCGGTGATGATGATGAGTTTGTGTTGAGAAAACATGAGACAAGACCAAAGATTTTTTTTTCTCACATCCCGCTTTTTTCCCTTTTCTCCGTCTGCCGATGAATCTTATGGCGATTTTTCATGAATCGATGCGCAAGATGCTGATGCAGTAGCGATTCGGCAATTAAGATTGCCAAGAGAAAAATAAATGCATAGCCGGCGAGCAAAACAAGATCGACACCCATATCTGCAAAAGAAGTTTTAAACACCATGGCCTGTCGAATGAGTTTTTCTGCGAGTACGAAAGGATTAAAAGACATTATTTCACGCAAAGTAGGAGAAATGCTTTCTACAGGTAATACTACCCCTGAGACAAAGAGTAACAAACTTCCTGCAGAAACAGAGGCGAGAACACCTGTTTCTTCTGAAGTAAACAAATAACCCAGACCCATGCCTAAGAAAGTAAATACAGAACCGGATATAAACAACAACCCAAATAATGCAGGAACCATGGGCAGAGTTTCTTTCATAAAAAGCAAAGAAATACTTAGAATTACGCCGATCTGTACCAGCAAAACAATAAGGGTAGTGAGATAAGTTGAAGTAATAAAAGTTATTTTTTTAACAGGTACGAAATAATTTCTCAGGAAAGCAGGACTGTTTTTTTCCATCATCACTAACGTAGTACCTAAAAGCAAAGAAGTAAACATAACTACTACCACGAGTAAGATGGGAAAAAGATAACTTAAATGGGTATTTTGGGGAGCAACTTCTTCAATTTTAGCAACCAGTGGCGCTGCAACCGTAGCAGGATCAGTAACTTTTTGCGCATCTAAATTGGCTTGTACATCATTAATTGCCGTAGCCATCCCATCAAGAGCGCTGACGCTTTCTTGCAACGCGTGGGTGGTAGAACTTAACTGTTCAGTTGAACCCACTACAGCTGCCGCGGCAGTGGTTAATTTTGATTTAGTAATTTGTAAATCGCTTTCCAAACCAGAAATGACTGAAGCAATTCCTGTACCGGATGCATTAGCTTCTCCTGTAACAGAGATTGTTGCAGAGGTCAATGAACCACCAGCTCCGGTAAGGAGAGAGAGTATTTCACTTTTACTTGCGCCAGAAACATTTGCTCCCTCAAGTAAATCGCTTGCTTCAGAAAGTTTTTCCTGCGCTCCTGCAAGTTCATTTTGAAGAATTGTTACCGCAGAAGTATCGTAAGTATTTTCTGGCACGCTTACATCCAGCCCAGACAAACTGCTTTGCGCTGTTCCTGCAGCAGTAGCGGCCAAGGTATTTTTTTCTTTAGCAAGGTCGAGCAATCCTTTCTTTTCGCTCAAGGTGATTTTTGTTGTACTCAGTCTAGAGAGTAAATCTTGTGAAATCTGTTGTGAGGTTTGTTGTACTTGCACATTAAACTTTTTTTGTAACGTGTTTTGAATAGGAGCAACAAGATGAATTCGGCTGGGATCTAAATAAAAAGTAATTTCTTTTTGTGTGTTTCCTTCAACAGCAAAATTTTCTGGCAAATTAAGACAGGTATGCACCGCATTTAGTTTCATTTGCTGCACGCATTGTTCTATAGATTGATTATATTTAACAACCGTAAAACCTTCTTCTTGCAAACCGTCCATGAATTTTTGTAAATCTTCTCCAGAGCCAGAAGTGTGCACCCCAATAGTAAAACGATACGGGTCGGAGGAATTATAAGAAACGCCCAACACCAGCATCAACAGCAAGGGACCAAAAATAACTACCAAAGCAGAAGTTTTTGCTCTCATCAGCAAAGTAAGGTTCTTTTTTGTAAGCAGCCAGAGGAGATTCATGAGTATCTTTTTGTTTTTTTTATTTTAATTTTTAGTTTGTTTTTGCTTTTTCTTATCTTTGTTCTTTATTTGATCTTCATTCCACTTTCATTTTTTCTTTCAGTATTGCTTTGTAGTTTCTTTTTTCCTTATTTTTGTACTGTTATTTTTTCGAAAACTTCATGCAAGCTGGGTTTTCTAAAATGCATGTCATGCAAGTACATATTTTCTTCTTTAATGAAACGAAGCAAACTGCTGACAATTTTTTCAATATGTTGGGGCTGGTTTTGAGGATACACGACTAACTGGCTCCCCTTATCAACAATTTTCTCTATCGGTAATTTTCTTAATGCGGCAATCAGAAACTCTTTGTTATTTCCCGAGCGAAGGTTAATAGTAAAGTGGTCCCGCAAAAAAGGTTTTTTTACGTCATCGATTAAACCATGGCTGTGCACGCGATTATTGTGAATGACTGCCACTTTATTACAGACATCTTCTACACTATCAAGATGGTGCGAAGCAATAACGATAGTAACCCCTTGCCGATTGACATCCTGCAGTAAATGAAGAATTTCCTGCTGTAATACGGGGTCAAGATCTGCAGTGGGCTCATCAAGAACCAATACTTTTGGCTTGTGAATCAAACTGCAAGCAATATCTAACCTTCGCTGCATTCCTTGTGCGAGATGTTCAGCCAATTTATGGCGGTGATCGAAGAGTTGAGTAATTTCCAGCAGAGACTTGGCATTAGCAATGAGCGTGTCATGTTTTAATCCATAGAGTTTACCAAAATGCAGCAGATTCTCTTTAACCGTAAGTTTGTGATAGAAAGAATTATGTTGCGGGGTGAATCCGAGATGTTTCTTGATACGATTGTGGTGCTCTCCGATATCTAACTCTTCGCCGGTAGATGTGCGATAGGTAATACTTCCTTCGCTGGGTTCTAGAAATCCCGTAATCAGATTTAACAGAGTGGTTTTTCCACTTCCTGATTTTCCAATGATACCATACATATCGCCTTCTTCAATGACGAGATTAACATCTTGCAGAACAGGAACCTTACGGTACTCTTTCGTCACCTCTTTGAGTTCAATGCGAACCACGAAGGTTAAGGGGGGTAAAAAG
>JACPNC010000112.1 GCA_016185685.1 Candidatus Woesearchaeota archaeon
GTATGACTTTTTGGTTAAGGGCGTCGCCATGAATGAATTGGATATTTTTTATTCCTAATATATTTGCATTTGTTTTTGCACGCTCAATTTTTTCTTCGTCTATCTCTACTGCGTACACCTTTTCAAACTTTTCTGCAAAAGCAAAAGTTTGGAAACCAATTCCACTGCCAAGATCAGCAATGATTTTTCCGTGAGCAAAGAGACGTCTTGCTCTATATTTTGCTACAATATCGGGAGTTGCCCAGCGGATATCTTCTGGAGTAAAAGAGAGCTTGTTTGCTAATGGATGTTTAGCAAGGGATTTCTGCTGAGGGGATTCTTTCATGCAGGCAGATAAAAGAAGCAGGCAGTTAAAAATCTTGCCTAACTTTAATAAACACTATTCTTCTTCTTCTTCTTCTTCTTTTCTACGTCCTATATCCTTCAATCTCAAAATTAACTTCGTAAGGGTTTTTCTGCTCTTCTTCGTTGTAAGAAATTTCTACTTGTGTTGTATCTTCTTCCCTTTCTCTTTTTTCATGAGGTCCAGGCAAGTACTCTGGAATGGGCAATTGAAGTCTTGGACGATCTCGTTCTTCCTTCTGTTCCTTCTTCTGTTTTAATTCCTCTATAATCCACGCTTCAAGCATAGTATTTTTTGCCCCCCGTTACTTTCTATCTGTACTTTCTACCCTCTCTGTAAGGTATATGCTTTGTTATATTTAAATGCTTGGGTATAATGGTTGCTCAAAACGAAAGAATTACTGATGGTATAGTAATTGTGAAATATACTAAAATTTGCTGGATATCGAACATTTAATTGCAAATTTTATATATACAAAATGATAGCATTTTGGTATATTCACGAACATTTGTTCACAATTACTAATAGCAAATGTGTTATAAAAATATTCGGATACTTAACACATTTGCTATACGGGCATTATTCTTTCAGGAATATTTTTGACAAGAGTATTAATAACTATTATTGGGCTTGTTTTTTGTTTACTATGAAAGTCATTGAGCATCTTGCACAGGCAATACGAACAAAACAGCCGCGAGTAAGTTTTGAAATTATTCCTCCTAAACGGGGGGCTTCTTTAGAAAATCTTGAAAAAGTGGTAAAAGATTTGGCACAGTTTAGTCCTCCATTTATTGATGTCACCAGCCGTGCTGCCGAACCACTTTCTTCTACGGGGGAAGTTCAGATTCAGAAATACATGCGGAAATCTCCAGGTACTTTAGGAATATGTGTATTAATCAAGCATAAACATAGAATTGATCCTGTTCCTCATGTGCTTTGTCAAGGTTTTACCCGAGAAGAAACAGAAGATTTTTTGTTAGAACTTTCTTATTGCGGGGTAGAGAATGTGCTTGCTCTGCGTGGTGATGATTTGGGTTATGAAAAACCGTTGGCGAATGGCAAAACCAGAAATGTTTTTACTCAGGAATTGGTTGGCCAAATTGAAAATTTGAGAAAAGGGGCTTATCTTCATGGACAAGGCAGCTTGTTAGATTTTTGTGTCGGTGTGGGGGGTTATCCCGAGAAACATGCGCAAGCAGTTGATTTTGCAAGCGATATTCATTACACCCAGCAAAAAGTTGATGCGGGAGCAGATTATATTGTTACTCAGATGTTTTTTGATAATTCTTCTTATTTCACTTACCTTGCCAATTGTAGGAATGCTGGGATTACTGTTCCCATTATTCCGGGATTGAAGATTCTTACCAGTAAAGAGCAGGTTGATATTCTTCAAAATACTTTTCATTGTCGTATTCCTAAAGAATTAGCTGGACTAGTTGAGCGGGCGGGAAGTAATGAAGAAGTAAAAGATATCGGATGCGAATGGGCGGTCCGCCAGGCGAGGGAATTATTTGCTTTTGGTTATCCGGTAGTGCATTTTTATGTGATGCTGAATGTTGAACCCATACGTAAAGTAATGGGTCAGCTGAAAGAAAATGGGATTTTGTGTTATTGATTATTTTATGTATCAATTAGGGTTGCTAGAATTAAAGTTACTTTCTACTGTCATAAAATTTTACTTTATCTCCTATAAGAATTCCTTTCTTTAATTCTACCGGCCGCCAAGTGTCCTGCACTAAATCTGTTTCTAACCATGCTGCTAACGTTTCCGGATTGCCGATAGTGGCAGATAATCCAATGAGTTGCGGTTTGATGAGCGCTTTGAGCAAGGTGAGTACGATTTCTAAAGTTGGGCCTCTTTTAGGATCGTTGAGAAGATGTATTTCATCTACCACGACGGTTTTTACTTCTCTAATCCAAGTAACTTGATGTCGGAGAAGAGCGTCTAACTTTTCTGTGGTGAGTATGAGAAGATCATATTTTGCAAGATAGGGGGCATCGTCATCAACATCTCCTGTGGCCATTGCTACTTTGTAAGATGTATTTTTGAAAAGATTTTGATATTCTTTGTATTTTTCGCTGGCTAAGGCTTTCAGAGGAACCAGATAGAGGGATTTGCCTTTGCCGAGAGTGTTGGAAATTGCCATGGTGGCTACGAGGGTTTTTCCAGAAGCAGTGGGAGCTGAGATGAGAAGGGATTTGTTCTCCAACAAGCCTGCACTGACAGCTTTTTCTTGGATGGGGGTGAGCTTTGTGAACCTATTACTATAATGCTGTTTGAAAAAGTCCGGAAGGGGAAGAGAGGTTAAATCTTTCATTTTTATTTTTTTTGTATTTTCTTGGCTTTGTTTAATTATTTTTCTTATCCAAAAACCTTTTTTTTCAAAGAGATACTATTAAATACCTTTGCAGCTTTGAGGTATCATGATTTTCCTTTTCCGAAAGCCAATCAAGAACAATGTTCCATACTTTAGACCTTTATCATTTAGTAATGATGAACGGCTAAACTGTGGGAATTTTAATGTTTTAGGCAGTGGCGCAAAAAAAATGGAATTATTAATTTTTAGCAGAACAAAAGATTTATAAATCTACTTTTGGTATTCAGCTGTTAGCTCTTATTTCATCGTCTATAAAATCGAAAAGAGGCATCCTCCGTGGAGCTTCTTGCGGAATTTTTATGCGACGTTGCAAAGCCGGGCATAGTCAAACAAAAAAACAAACTATTCAAACACGGAGGTGTGTTGAAAAATGAAAATAAAAAGAATGGTGAAACGTTTAGCTGCAGTGGCATCTGGTGCAACTATGTTAGGTGCTACGGCTATGGGAGCTTTAGCAGCAGCAGACTTGAGTAATTATCCGAATCAATTTGTGACGGATGGAACTTTTAATGGTTATTTCGTTGTCGGTGAAAAAGCAGCTTCAGTTGACAATTTGGCTATGACAGATATTGCCGCAAGCATGAAAGTGGCAAAAGCCGCAGGCGCAACTACGACAACTACAGTTGAAGGAGATGCTTGGATGGTTGCAACCAGTTCTAAGAAATTGGAATTGGTTAACAGTAACGCCACTTCAGGAACTGGTTTGGTTGGGGAAAACTGGAATGCAATCAATACTTTTATTACCGATGATGAATTGGATGCGTTAAAAGATGGTAAATGGACTACTAATGAGAATGAGTATGGTTATCAACAGTTCTTGTATTTTGATGCTGAACCAGATACAGCGCA
>JACPNC010000017.1 GCA_016185685.1 Candidatus Woesearchaeota archaeon
AATGGCTTCTAGTGTCCTAAAAATGCGGGGTTTAGAAAGCACCTCTTTTCAAGCCTCGTGGCTTTAGCCCGAGGTGGGTGCTTTCCCGCATTTTTATGACTCTGGTAAAAAACTGCTAAATAAAAATGTTACGAAAATAAGTAAAGATGAAGAAATTAAAAAAAATAATCAGAGGCGACTTCTGTCATTTCGCTAAAGCTTCATTCCGAACTTGCCTAGTCAGAGGCGAGTTTCCATATGGCTTTCATTCCCACGATAATAGCTCCGGGAACCACAAATACAACAATATTACTTAAGATGGAACGCAGATACAAACCAACGCCAGGAATTAAACCAAGATTGACAATGCCTGCCAACATTAAAGCAATACAGGCAACTAAGAATGGAACGGTTTCTTTTGCAGTAAGATTTAACAGACCAACCACTAAACCAAGGATGACTAAAGTGGTCACGAGTACCTGCGGTTCAAGAAGATTGCGAAATAAACCTGTTACTATTGCCACCAATAAACCAACGAAGAAAGTATAATGCGCAACGCGATGCAATTCTAATTTTTCTTTGGATACTAAGGAACCTGCTTTTAGTAATTTTTTTACCATGACTATCACCTCTTAATAGTCCTGATTAAAACAAAGGAATATATAAATCATTCGGTTTTTATGTTTTGTACATGATCAAATTCACATTCGGCAAATGTACTACCCGTGCAGGATTTTCTGCTAAATTACAGCAAAAAGGGAGATTAAATCTTCAGAAAATAAAAGAAAAGTTTGAAGTTGTGCTGGAGACGCCTATTCTTTTGGTAGTACGAGAACAAGAATTGGAAGTTATCGTACATCAGTACGGAGAATTGTTATTTAAGAACGGAACGCAGGAAAAGTTTTCTTTGATGGAAGATATCGTAAAGAGGATATATGAAACTGGGTTGGAGAGATGAATTTTTGAGGAACAAGCAGTTAATCCTTTAGATGTTTATTCCTCGTTTAAGCCCATGCGATGTTCCAAATCATTTATTTTACTTTGAATGTTTCGATATTCTTCTGTTGCCTTTCTTTTTCCAGTGCTTAAATAGTTAAGACAGCCCAACGTGAGTACGCCGTATACTGCAGTTCCAATCAGACTATTTCCCTGAAATGAATAGACAGTAAGTCCGCCGCCAACTACTAAAGGCATTAGTAAGCTGCATAAAGTCGGCATTCCTTGACGAATATTTTCTCTCTGTTGAAGCAAATTACGATAACTAACAACTTCTTCTTTAGAGATAAGACGAGCTGACATTTTTGATTAAATGATATTTTATTTTTTAAAAGGGTAGATATTAAAAAAAGCGCCCCAGGTCAGACTTTCATGTAAAACACCAAATAGACAGCCATCCGCTCCGTTACCCAAGCAAGTCAGCTTCGCGTAAAAGCTCCGCTGACAAGTACCAGGCTAAGCTACTGGGGCTTGAATGTGATTTTTGGATGTTGTGATTTACTTATGCGTTGGGCTAAGCGACTGCAAGGAGCTTATGCCCGACTTTGCACCCCAGGGTTGCGTAACACGCTGAGGTCTGAGCTACTGGGGCTTAAAGGTGAATTTTTGAATTGATGTGTTGTCGTGATTTAGTGATTTATGGCTCTTCTTATCCCCAACTGAAGAATGATTTATAAAGATTTCTTGGCAAAAGAGATACTATGGAAATCAGCAAAGATATTGAAATTGTCTCAACAGCGCTTTGGTTTAAGAAAGAAGAAACGATTATCATCAATGATCTGCATTTAGGATACGAAGAAGCACTGCAACATAAAGGAGTGTTAGTGCCAAAATTCCAACTGCAGGAAATTCTCTCCCTGCTAGAGAAAATTCTTGAAAAAACAAACGCAAAGAAAATAATTATCAATGGAGATTTAAAACATGAATTCGGCAAAGTATTGAGGCAGGAATGGAAAGAAGTGCTACAATTTTTTGATTTCTTGCAGAAAAAAGGAAAAGAAATAATCATTATTCAAGGGAATCATGATCCCGCCATTGCTCCTCTTGCAGGAAAAAGAGGGATTATTATAGTGAAAGAAATACTCCTAAATGACACGTTAATCATTCACGGTGATGAATTGGTAAAAACAGATGCTAAGAGAATCATCATCGGCCATGAGCATCCCGCCATCACTCTTAGAGAAGGCAGCAAATGGGAGAAGTATAAATGTTTTCTGAAAGGAAAATGGTATCAGAAAAATTCTTTTTCTGGAACTTCCGGAAAAGGAAAACTTTTCCAGAAGAAAGAGAAAGAACTCATTGCCGTGCCAAGCTTTAATCCTTTGCTGGAAGGAACAGATGTTTTGAAAGAAAAATTACTAAGCCCATTTTTGAATGATACTAAAAGGCAAAAATCTAGAACAGGATTTTTGCCTTTGGTATCTTTCGAAGGACACAACAAATCGGATCAAAAGTTGTTTCCTTCGTCAGATATTAGGGACTTTGAAGTTTTTGTAGTGGGAAAAGAAGAAGGGTTGTATTTTGGGAAGGTGAAAAATTTTATTAAAGAAAAAGATTAAATTTTTTCAACAACAAATTTTCCTACCGACATTCTTCTCTTTGTTGAAAAGCTTCTTCAAGAATGCTTTGCCCATCATCAATACCCCTTCCCCAAGCATTAATTTCCCCATTTTCATCAACATCCACCCATACATTCCTTCCTATTAATTTGAAACATAGCTCTGGAAATGCAGGATCATACAAAGTCATCGCTTCACCTTCTTTAAGTTGAATTTTAGTAACTCCACCCTCTCCTCTTACATAAATACAATTTCCAGCGCAATCTTCTCTAAATAAAGTGGTCATCTCATATCTGTTATAAGATTCGTCTACTGGAAAGAACTCAGTTTCTGCTACATATTCCAATGGCAAGGGCGTAGTAGTGCTTGCCACTCTTTTTCCGACATATGACAATATCTCTTTTAAATCTTTTTTCTTCTCAGCTGAACCTCTTGACAAATGAGTTGGCCTCTGATTATTATATGTCCGGTTGTCCTCTTGCAAAGGGTATTTCTGAGAGTTAGAGTTTTCTATTTGTAATTCCTGCCGTGCCATTTCAATCCCTTGATTTCTACTGAGTGAATAATAAAATAATCCTGCAACAATTAGTCCAAGTCCAAAACCTAATCTTTTAAAATGATTCATCTTATTTACTTTTTAATTTTCCATTGGTATCACAATGAAGAAGATAACTTCTATCAAATCCTAGGCTCTCAGCAGTCAAGTGTACAACCGCAACAAGATCTTTATAACTACAAGAAAATTTTCCTAAGTGAAGCGTGGTTTCCAGAGTTTTTTCGATATGTTCACTAGGAGATAATTCTTCTATTCTTACAAAATCTCCTCCAACACACTGGTTAGTATCGTTTAATTTAGCAGGAGGAGCATAACAAATGGAATACATGAGTTCAAATGGAGGAATAGCTGAACTGCCGGAGTTGTAAATATCCATTTGAACAGCAACAACATCATCTCCTTCACGTTGATAAAGCTTAGCCGATTTCAACTTTGATTCTAAAGAAGCAACAATAGTTTTTTTTTCTGGTATGGGAGATGCGATTTTATCTTTTGTTCCTTCTATTTGTATTGATGACAGGGGGGAAGAAACAGAAGTAGGTGGCTCAGACAGAGTTTTTTGCAAAGCATTTTGTTGACATCCCGGAGTGCCTAATGCAAAATAAGCCATTAAAAATGCGTTCCCAATTATATGAAGTGCTGACATGAAGCTCATAAAAATGGAGTGATTTATAAACCTTTCGCCACTTTTAAGTAGGGTATTGCCATTATTTGATACACGCCTTTTTCTGAATCTCTTACTTCTGACACTCTTTACACCACCACGTGCCTCGGCCGCCAAGAACGATTCTTTGCAAAGAATGCTTTTTAGGACAAAAATCTTTCTGATACACTGCTAACTGCTGTTGAAAACTACCTGCGCCTTCCAGATGAGAATAATTATCCACGGTACTCCCACCAGCAGCGATGGCTTTTTGCAAAGTAGATTGCAGATAGAAATGTAATTTCTTTACTTCATGCAGGTTTATGCTTCCTGCAGTTCTTTTCGGATCAATTTTTGCACGATACAAAGCTTCCTGAGCATAGATATTACCGATGCCGGCAATGACTGACTGATCCATTAAAGTTGTTTTGAGATTGGCATTTTTTTTCTGTTGCAATAGTTGGAAGAGCAAATGCGGAGTAAATTTTTCTGATAATGGTTCTGGACCAATTTTTTTAAGTTCCTGCAAAAGTTCATTTCTTGAAAAAAGCTGAAAAGAACCAAATTTTCTGATGTCGTGAAAAGTTAGCTCAGAGCCGTCATTAAAACGTACAGTAATTTTAGCATGCGGTGTTTTTCTTTGTTCTGTCATTTGTTCATTTCTTTTTTCTTTTTTTTGTTCTGTTTTTTGAGCATAAGATCTGAAGTGAAGCATTTTTCTTTCGATAGATATATTTTTCATCAAGAACGCCCATATCCTCAATTACTTTTCCCAGTACTGTGTTTTTTAACTGACGTACAATGGTTTCTACTTCAGGAAGTTCTGGCATAAGAGTAGAAAAACTGCAAAGATTAATAAATCTTCAGACCCTCTTTACGAACTATGAGTGATTCACATGAAGCAGAAGAAGTCCTGATGAAATTTAAAAAAACAAGGAAAGCATACTTTTTGGAATACTTCTGCGGTTTTTTTCTGTTGATTTTGATAGTCCTTGCTTATGGAAAAGGAATAACCCTCCCAAAGCCGTTGCAATTCATGGGGTTAGGATTAGCTTTAATCTCTTTAATTTCTGCTGAAGTTGGAAGGGCATTCGTCAGATACCAAATTACTCCGACAAAAATTACCGTAGTGAAAGGATTTATTAAACAAACTAAGAAAAATTTTTATTTTCATTCGTTGGCATTCGTACCAGACATTAGCTTATCTCAGTCACGTATGCAGCGTCTTTTAGGATATGGCAGAGTATATGTGCATGGAGGCGGAAGCGTAGAGATGTTTGAAATTGCTGATGTAGATAAACCGTACATCATTCTGACTGCGCTTGAAGACCTAATTAGAAAAACACGAAGACCAGCGCAATGAAGAAAAAGAAAAAATAGTAATTATCCTTTCTTTACTTTTTCTAGAGCATTCCTAATTTCTTCATCAGAAGAAATAATTAAGTTTTTCTTTCCCATGTTTCTTCCTTCTGTACTTACTTCTGTTTTCATTTCTTCATTTTTTACAGAAAATTCTTCTTTCTTTTTTATCTCTTCTTTTTTCTCAGAAAATTTTATTTTCCATGTTTTATCTTTTATCTTTCCAACAACAGAATCGATGTCATAGCTTGGCTGCTTTGGCTGCCAAAGCAATCCATCCAAGCCGTCATTCTGCTTACGCGGCAAAATATAGGCGCAGAGTTTCCCTGAAGGATGGTCATCCGTCATCCCAGATTTTATGATAATATTTGTTCCCTGCGCACCAATGGACTCAAAAACAACACTGGCAGCAAAAGAAATCACCATAAAAAAATACAAGTCATCTTCTGCAGAAAATTTACCTAATTCTCTTTCTTCTACTTTACTGTAAATTTCTATCTGCCCAGA
>JACPNC010000012.1 GCA_016185685.1 Candidatus Woesearchaeota archaeon
GTTGAAAAATATCCTAATATATTTAAAATTTGAGAAACTTGAAATGCAAGAGATATAGAGCTGGTCTTATATTTTACTCTCCTATAATCTTTTATTGTACCGTCTCCTCGTATTGCGCCCACCAGAACCTCTTTCAATACGCCCTCATCCGAATCTAAAATACCTTTTGGAATGATCTTTGTAAGAGCATTTCCGGGGATAAGCGTTTCAAAAAACTTTGCAATTAAATTATTATAAATATAAACCGTTGCGGCTTTATCTTTTTTATCATAAACTATTCCTGTGCCAGAGTAGCCAAATACTCTTTCTACTAAGTATTTAATATCATGGTGATACGCGGTTTCATTTTGATGAAAACAAAAACCCACTTGTCTATTATTTTTATTGCCCCCCATAGAACCTTCGGCTAAATAATATCCCATAAGGCGAGCAAAATCTTCATTTAATTCTATAAATCTGTTGATCTTAATAGGGCTGATTTTTCTCTGATAGCTGATACTTTTGAGATAGGAATTAACCTTATTATTCAACCCTTTGTTTATTGAATTTTTACCCAAAACTACATTTCCTATTATTCTTGGCGTGGTTCTAAATCTTTCTGCGAGATCATTATAAGATTCTTCATTTGGATTAAATCCAATTTTATGAGACCATATTTTTTGAGAGTCAAAATTATACCGGGGAAATATCTTAGCTAAATCAAATATTGTTTTTACCATTTTTTTCTGTTTAATTTTAGGCAAGACCATAAGATCAAATTTCTTTAACTGATTAGCTCTAACCCATTTTAAGCCAGTATTGTGTTTAGCTTTAGAGAAATAATATTTTGGCCCATATTTTGCAATTTTATCATATTTTGCTTCAAAAACTGTTGCGAATACAGGATGCTCCTCAGTCATTACCAACCTACTTGGACACCCTCTAACTTTAACAGAAATAAATTTTCCTGAATAGGGTCGTTTATAGGTTTTAGTAACCATTCTCACTCTCCCTTTATGTGTTATGACTTGATCTCCAACTTTAATTTCTTTAACCTTTTTAACAGTATAATCGCTCATTAGAATGGGGGTGTCGCCTTCTAGACATACCGGTGATGGTCCAATGCCTACTTTCAGTCCATCTGCTCCTGCTTCAATTAAATCTCTTGCTGCAGAAGCGGTAGCAATATTCCCTGCCATTACATCTATAGAAAAATATTTTTTTAATTCTTTAATTCTTTGAATGGCAAGATCTGAATGCGCATGAGCAATATCTAAAATAAGCACGTCAACTCCTGCTTCAACCAATGCTTGTGCGCGTAACAGTGCGTCTTTCACTCCGACTGCCGCTCCAACGCGTAATCTTCCTTTTTCATCTCGACATGCTTGCGGCCAACACTCTAATTTTTTAATATCTTGTGTAGTCATCAATCCTCTTACTTTTCCATTTTCTAAGAGAGGCAATTTTTCAATACGATGCGCATGCAGCAATTTTTTTGCTTCTTCCAGTGGAATACCGGAAGGCGCAGTAACCAAATGCTCTTTTGAAGTCATCACTTCAGTAATTAATCTTTCCTGATTTTCTTCAAAGAGATAGTCTCTGGAAGTAAAAATACCTATAAGTTCATCGCCGCGCATTACTAATAGACTGGTTACTCCCTCTTTTTTCATAATTTCTGCCGCCTGTTTAATCGTAGTCAATGGAGGTACGGAAAGAGGGTTTTCAATAATGTAACTGGTGCTTTTTTTTACTTTTCTAACTTCCTCAGCTTGTTGTTGGATACTGCCGAATTGATGAATAACTCCAAGACCGCCTTCGCGCGCGAGGGCAATGGCCATTTTATGTTCCGTTACCGTCGCCATGTTGGCGCTGACCAGAGGAATATTGAGAGAAATATTTTTGGTGAAAATAGTTTTTACTTCTGCTTCGCTTCTGCTGCTGAGTGGACTGCGCTGAGGCACTAAAAGAACATCATTAAAAGTTAAGCCGAGTTTCATTCCGGTAATTAAGATTGCGTTTTCTGCTTTAAATAGATTGTGTAAATAGAAAATAACTGTCGTAAGGGGGTGTGGAGAAGGAAGGTTTAGTTGAAGTTAGGACGTACGGGCACAAAATTATTTTTTAGACTAAAGCAATTTTGCCTGAGCTTTAGCAATTTCTCGCTTGCACTCTGGAGTTAAAGTTTTCCATGAGCCGTTAACGGAGCTTACCGTAAATTTTAGCTCCACCATTACTGCGTCACTTTTATACAGTTCATCAGCACGCCAAAAAGTGTTTAAAATGCTTTTTAGTATTTCAGAAAAGGGGGGGTTCTTTATTTTTTAAAAGAGTAAGTTATTTTTATTGCAAGAAAGATAAGGATAATTAAAGCCAGAAAAAGGTACAATAATCCGACATTCATAAAATGAGCAGTATAAGCATCAGATATTCTAATTGAGCTTATACCCATAGAGATTCTATTCCAGCCAACAATAATAAGAACAATTCCTACAAATACGCCGAAGATATCCGATATTTTTAGGCTCTTGAATATTGATTTATACATTTTTTCTTTAACCATAGAAGAGTTTAAATAATTATCGGAATGTTGTGAATAATGTGGGGTCTCAAGAAAAACAAATATCTGAAGCGAGTGTTATTAACAGGAAAAATTTGTATAAGCTCTTATTTATTTTAAGAGAGGTGTACCCTTCTGGTTATTTGTATGATAATTTGAAAAAAAGAGCAGGCATAGAAATAATGCCGAGAATTCAATTAAAAGAATTAATAGATGAAAGATTATTAAAATTGTATGATGTTTCTGAACAGTATAAAAAAAGTTTCTCAGCGCATGGAAAAATGTTTCCTCAATATATGATAACAAAAGAAGGGATGAATTTTCTGAATAATATTGAGGTTTTTAATTTAAACAAGAGGGTAAAACAACTTACTGTGATTCTTGTTATTTTTGGCGTTATAACAATTCTTTTGATGATGATACAAGTATTTTTTCAAATATCTTTAATTCCATAGAGATTTTGGAACCACCCCATTAAACTCCTAGTGTTGATCATAGTTTTATTTTTTACAAAAGCGCCAGTTAAAGAGTATAGAGTTAGCGTCAGCGTAGTATCAGAATAGGTAGTTCAAAAATGGAGCATATGGACTGCACTATTTTTAACTTTTAGCTTCTATACCCTCAAAAAATCTCGTACCACAACCAAATATCTTGTACCCACTGAACAAATAAGAATGTCCAGTGCCAGAAGCCATAAATCACCAAAATTTTCTTGTTTTAGCTCTTCTTCAAACCCACTGGACACACTGGTCAGCTGCGGGTAGGGTTTATAAAAGAAGAAATTCCAAGAAAACGAATGCCAAAAGAGGGAATAACCGAAACCATTTCTGTTGAGGAGTTTATTGACCTCATTACTGACAATCGTGGAGAAGAAATAAAAGAAGCTTTAAGAAAAATCACTAAGAAGCAAAAGGGCGCGAAACCATGAAAGAATTACGCAAACATCCTTTCAAGAAATGGGAAGTTTCCATTATTGCGTTCCAAGAAGAAGATATTTTAAAGTACAAAGTAACTAGAAGACTTCCAGAATTATCGGTAGCAGAGACAAAGATATTCACTTCAAAAGAAGAAGCCAAAGCCCAATTTGAAAGTTGGCTAGGAGAATAACTCCATGGACTCTTCCATTTTTTCTTTCAGCAATTCTACCAATCTGGGATGGTTAAAGAGATATGAATCTGGAACATTCCAATTCAAAATTCTCTTCTGCAAATATAACTTAGGAAAGCGTTTGGCTACCTCGTGCCTTTGTTCTTCTTCCATCACTACTACTACATCTGCCCAAGTAAGCTCTTTTGCAGAAACTTTTTTTTGCGCATATAATCCAGCTGATTTTGTTGCAAAGTTATCTTTAAATAAAAGTTCAGCAGTTTTACTCCGATTCTTGTTCTGGTTGCAGATAAATAAAATGTTCATAAGCTTTCATTTAATTACCTTCATTAAAAATCTTCCTTTCTTAAATTACTCAAAATATATCTCCTATTAACCTGCCTCAACTAATTCTTTCCACAATTCTTTTAAACTTCCCCCTTCCCTAACTTTTTAATGCCCCTCTTCACCACCACCTATGCTCCCCAGAACTCTCAGCAAATTATCGGACAAGAACTTGCAGTCACACAACTCAAAAATTTCATTCAAAATTATAAACAACAAAAAAATAAAGCTGCCCTTTTACACGGCCCCATTGGCTGTGGGAAAACTTCTTCTGTCTATGCTGTAGCAAATGAACTTGGTTATGACATTCTGGAACTCAACTCATCAGACTATCGCGATCAATCCAGTATCTCTTCATTCTTAGATTCCGCTTTAGGACAACAATCGCTTTTCTTCACTCCAAAACTCATCCTTATTGACGAAGTGGATAATCTCTCTGGCATGCAGGATCGTGGCTGCATCTCCGCGCTCATGAAAGGTATTGAAAGATCGTCATTTCCTATAATTTGCACGGCAAATGATCTTGCTGAAGATAAATTGAAACCATTACGTAAAAGTTCCTTAATCATTGAGTTCCAAAAAATAGATCAAAAAACCATGGTTACCGTCCTGAAAAAAATTGCTGAATCAGAGAGAATTATTGCAGATGAAAAAGCCCTCTCGGCTTTAGCGCGTCAGGTGGATGGCGATATCCGCGCGGCATTGATTGATTTACAACTTTCTGGAGTTACAAAAACTCTTAACTATCAAGAGGTACTTAAACTCTCTGACCGTAAAAGAACCCAGTCAATCCTGCAGGCACTCCAAGTTATTTTTAAGTCTTCTTCAGCAGAGACTGCTCTTCCTGCTTTGGATGACATTGACGTAGAAATAGACCACGTTTTTTTCTGGTTGGATGAGAATCTGCCTAAAGAATATCTTTCTGTAACTGCTTTAGCTAAAGCATATGAGCATCTTTCCCGAGCCGACGTGTTTCGCGGCAGAATTCGTAGACAACAGCACTGGCGTTTTTTAGTCTATATCAGTAATCTGTTAAGTGCAGGAATTTCTTCTGCCAAAGACGAAAAAAACACCTCTTCTGTGCGTTACCAGCAGACTATGCGTTTGCTGAAAATGTGGCAGGCGAAAATGAAAGTGGCAAAGAAAAAAGAAATTGCGGAAAAAATAGCAGACAAAATGCATCTTTCTAAGAAGAGAGCTTTTCAGGAAGTTGATTTTTTGAAACCCCTGTTGTATCGGCAGGATGTTGCTGCTGAATTAGAGTTGAATGAGGAAGAAGTAAGTTGGGTGAGGAAGTAAGTGATGGAGAGAAAAGTGAGAATTTTAGTTTTAAGTGTTTTCAATTTATTTCTCAAATACTAAACCACATAACTGATGGCACTTATCTATTTTCACTTTTTCTTCTTGTATTATATTTAGCCCTTCTTTAAAGAATATCTCTTTGATTTGTGAAATAGATTTTGGTCTAATTACCTCTGATAGTTTTTTATTCATTTTAGGAACAGATTTTGATTTTGGAAAAATAAAAGGATTCTCTTCTATTAAGATTATTTTTCCTTTTTCAGCTAATAACTCTTTCCACCGCGTAATTGCATCTTGATAATCCGTCAAATAGAAAAAAAGATTACAACAAATAATTGTGGAGAATTGTTGATTGTAAGAGGATAAAATTGTTGCATCATCATTAGAAAAATACTTTGGATCAATTTTTATCTTCTCTTTAGCAAATCCTATCATCACTCCAGAATAAGCTGTGCGTCATAATGTCCTGAAATTGTCATGTGTTGGTCATACTCGTTTGCTGAATTATTAAATAACTCTTCAATAAGGTTCATTTTAATTCTCTTTAACTGAAGTCAACCAGTCAATAGCCGCATTTTCCAATACTTCAGTGCTATTTATTATTGGTAAAACACTTTCTTTCTCTGATACCAGTAGAAAAAGATCAGTGCATCCCAAAATTACTGCTTCTGCACCTTGTTCTCGCAATTTTTTAATCTGTAGATGCATATTTTCTTTATCTTTAACTCCCTGTTGCACAAAGTTAATTCTGACGATACTTTCTGAAAGAGCATGTTGCTCTTCTTCTGTTGGAAGAATAACTTTAATGCCTTTTTCCTGCAATTCTCGTGCGTATAATTTTGCTTTAACAGTGGTAGTAGAAGCAAGCAACCCTACTGTTCTGAATGATTTTTTTTGGCACTCCCTCACTGTTTCCTCAATAATACTAAAGATGGGAACTTGAGAAATCTGTCTGAGTTCATCGATAAACACATGTACGGTATTGCAGGGGATGACAATCGCCTTGGCGCCGACTGTATTTAACCTCTGCACAGAATCTTTCAAGAGCTGGCGCATTTCTTCAGAATGATTTCCATGCGCTATGGTTTTTATGACTGTTTTGGGAACAGGAACATTGTCCATGATGAAATGAGGTTGTGTTTCATGCATTTGATTAATCTTAGTGTTGACACTCAGGCAAAAACTACAACTTGTTTCTGTTCCAAGTCCTCCTACAATCCCCAATGTTTTCGTATTTTTCTGTTCCATATCACTTTTGAGTGGTTAACAGAATAATTACTCTTGCATTTATTTTATCTTAAAAACAAAGTTATAATCGTAATTTTTATAAATATACTAAGAATAAGCTTAAGAATGTCTGAAATAATAAAAATTGATGCCAAAGATCGTCATCTTTTATTCGAGCTTGACAGAAATTCCCGGCAGTCTATCCATGATTTAGCTAGAAAAACAAAACTGAACCGTGATGTGGTTGCTTACCGCATGAAGCGTCTGGAAAAAGCAGGGATTATCCAGGATTACATTACTATCATTGATTTCACTAAATTCGATTATCAAATATCTCGAATTTATCTTCAACTGCAAAAAACCACTCCAGAAATAGAACAGCGCATGGTGCAAATGCTGGTAGAAGAAAAAAGCGTTTTTACTGTCTACAAAATTGATGGCAATTATCAATTAGCAATGGGGTTTCTTTTCAAAGATCTCCGACAATTTAATTTCTTCTGGCAAAAGTTCTTAGAAGTTTTCAAACCTTACATTGCTGAGCAAAACATCTCGCCATTTATTGATTACTTCCACTTCAATCGCAATTATTTGGTAGAAAAATCTTTACGTGATGAAAAGCCGCTTTCCGTAGCAAGCTTCAAGTCGTATGCTTACCATTCTGAGGATATCCTTCTTCTTCATATCATCAAGGAAAATTCCAGAATCACTTTGCTTGAGCTGGCCAAAAAATTACATATGACTCCGGCTGGTGTGAGATACAAATTAAGAAATTTGGAAAAAAATAAAGTCATTGTTGCTTACAAACTGCTTCTTGACAGTGCAAAATTAGGTTATAATTATTATAAAATAGATTTAGAACTGGAAGACCTTAAAATCATTCCTGCTTTGCATGAGTTTATATCACGGAATCCTAATGTAATTTATCGAGATGTTGCTTTAAGCTGTTCTGATTTTGAATTTGATGTAGAACTTAGGAATCAGGATATGCTTTATGCACTAATAGAAAAGATTAAATCTCTCTTTCCAGGAAAAATCCGCCGTTGGTATTATTATAAAACGCTGAAAATTTACAAATATTCCTATCTGCCGGGGGAAATAATTTAAACCAATTTCATGATTTAACGACGCCAACATAGCAATAATCTTAAATACTTCTTTTCTTTCTTCTTTAAAAATGCATCGTGAACACTTAGTAAGATTGTGGTCAGAACAAGGAATTGATCCTAGATTGGTAGAAGCATTCATGTCCGTTCCGCGAGAGATGTTTGTTGCTCCTGACTACTTGCATCAAGTATACCTTGATCGTCCATTGCCCACTATTAGGGGACAGTCGTTGTCTCAACCCACTACGGTCATGTTCATGACTCATGCCCTGGAAGTACAGGAAGGACAAAAAATCCTTGAAGTAGGTTCAGGAGTAGGATATCAGGCAAGTATTTTAGGAAAATTAGTTGGGGAGAAGGGAAAAGTTATTACTACCGAAATTTTTCCGGAGTTGGTGCAGATGAGCAGGGAAAATTTTAAGAAATTAAGTTTATCTAACGTAATCATTCAAGAAACTGACGGTGCACAAGGAATACCGGAA
>JACPNC010000003.1 GCA_016185685.1 Candidatus Woesearchaeota archaeon
GATTTCATAGCTGTGGGAGGCGGAGAGGACTGGGTAGGCAATAATTTCACAGTCATGGCTTGGATTAATGTCAACGGGTTTAGGGATTCTGGAGCAAACGATAAACATGTTTTTGGCCGGCATAGTACTGCCACCACTAAAAACTTCCAGCTGGGAATACAAGCTAATACCGGAAAATTTCTCTACACCGATTACACTGCATGCGACGGAGTTATCGATGACATGTTTACCACTGAAAACGTTACAGTAGGCCAATGGTACCACGTTGCTTGGACTTTGAATCATGGAAGTACTAGATCAATTTATGTCAATGGAACTCTGCGTATGAGCAACACTTCAGGAGTAACCCTCAACTCCTGCTCTGTAAGCTCTTTCATTGGATATAATGGAAGAAACGTAGCTACGGCATTTAATGGAACCATTGATGAAGTAGTTGTTTTCAAAAGATTGTTAACTGCGCAAGAAATTTACGACCATTATAAAAGAACTGCCACAAAATTTAACCTCTCAGTCAGAAGCTGTGATGACGCTTCCTGCAGTGGAGAAGATTTTGTGGATATTAATGACACCACTCCAGTGAATCTTTCTGTAAACCTCAGCCGTTATTTTCAATACAAATTCGTGCTTAACAGCACTATCTTCAATATTACGCCGAATTTATACAGCACCACTGTTGAAAATAGCGCAGTAGTTTCAGACACCACTCCTCCAAACATCACAGAGAAACTTCCAGCTGCAGATTCACAATTTAACATTACCCAAGTGATTCAAATTGCGGCGAATGCTACCGATGGGGGCATTATCAGCCAGATGTTTGCAAATATTTCATATCCCAACGGAAGCACTATTTCCTTTGAATTAAGCAACGGTACAGGATACCCGAAAAAATTTAATATGTCTTTTACCGTTCCGGAAATCACGGGAAATTATAATATTACTTTTCAAGTTAACGATACTAGTAATAATTTTAACACCACAGAAAAAACTAATTTTACCGTGAAGATGGCTTGCGTAACTTTAACCAGAAGCAATACTTTGGATCAGGACGTTACTTCCACCGGCAATTGTTTTGGCATAGGAGCAAGTCATCTTTCCATTGACTGCAGTGGAAGAAAAGTCATTTATGGTGCAACAGACACAGGAAATGCTTTTGTAAATGGGGAAGGGTTTGACAATATCACCATTAAAAACTGTCTTTTAAGAAAAGGCTCAATTTCCGGCGGTTCAAATTATGCCATTTCTTTTACCGCAGGAGAAAATAGTACTTTTCTGAATAACACCATCCTTACTGACGGAGTAAATGATAACGTGGGAATTAGTTTGCTTTCCCGTTCGGATGGAACAAAAATTATCAATAATACTATTTTTACCAATGGAAGCTCTTCGTCAAATAGCGGAATTTCGTTATCTAATTCCGTAAATACCACTATCACCGGAAATGTTATCGTAACCAATGGAACAGGGAATAATGCGGGCATAGCTTTCATTTTCGGCTCTAATTACAGCGAAGTAAGCAATAATTCCATCACCACCAGCGGAAATGCGGGAGAAAATTACGGTATTTTTTTGGATATCGTATCTAATCATACTATGCGTGACAACCGCATTTCAACCGGGGGAAATAGTATCGGCAATATTGGGATTTATATTTCCATTTCCAACGATAATACTTTTACCAATAACATCATTACTACTTTCGGGGTAAGCGACGATACTGGTTTCTCTTTATTGCAAGGAGCAAATAGAAATAATCTTGAAAGCAATAGCATCACTTCAGAAGGCGCCGGAAACAGCACCGGAATTCTCCTTACTGTTTTCTCTACCGACAATGTGCTGGTGAACAATAACATCACTCCGGTTCTTCCCAATCGACCTATTTTTAATGTAGTTATAGGTACAGAAATAAATTATCTGGTGTATAATTCCACTCTAGGAGAAATTAGATGGGTGGAAAATGGCACGGGTTCACTGTTTAGAGATTTAACTCTCAACATCTCCAACAACCTCGGGCTAGGATTAGACAGAAATATTTTCATAGGCAACGGTTCGCTCGCAGTAAATACCAGCGCATTTGATGCTGGAAGTTTAGGAAAAGTGAATGCCACAGTAAATTTAACCCTGCGCGGACTCGGCACCACAGGAATTGATGCCATTGCTAAAATTTTTAATTTCAGTTCTAGCGCAGCAGAGATACGCACTACGGGAAAAAACTGTAATGGAACTACCTGTAACAGAATAAGTTATTCAGGAGGAGTGCTTATCTTCAACAGCACCAGTTTAGGAAGTTTTGCAGTAGATACTTTTCCCACTATCCCCATGACGCTTCTTCCCACAAACGGTTCAAGCACAACTAACAGAACTCCTATTTTTGCCTGGCTCAATGCAACTGATGCAGAAGGAGATATCATTTCTTATCAAATTCAAGTTGATGACAATGCTATTTTTAATAATCCAGAGATAGATGTCGCAGCAATTGCCCCTGATTCTGGAAATCCAAATAAAACATACTTTCCAAGTACAGTGTTAGCGGTGGATACAAGATTTTACTGGAGAATTAGAGCTAATGATAGTATTGGTTACGGCAATTGGTCAAATGGAGGAACGCTTAACCTTTCAAATTTTACGGTAGATTCCCTGCTGGCATTTTCTCTGCTCACTTCAGCGGTAGAATTTGGTTCTATGACGCAAGGAGAAATGAATGACACTACAGATAATATTCCTTTGCCTTTCCGCGGGGAAAATACGGGAAATATTTTTTTCAATGTAACAGTAAATGGAAGCGCTCTCTTCAGCTCCGTTGCATTAAATACTTCTAATTATCAATTTCAAATCCGCACCAATGAATCCAGTTCGTTTGATGCGCTTTCAAGCACGGTGTGGAAAAATATGTCTAAAGACAAATATGGATTATTTCACGTCGTAGAATTAAATTGGAGAGACGTCAGCGATGACTTTTTGATGGATCTTAACGTCACCGTGCCTGAGGCAGAGCCTTCTGGAGTGGCAAGATCTACAATTACTTTTACTATTGATGGATCTGGAGTGGGATAAAAATGGCAATAAATTCCAATAAGGTAAATCACAAATCACAAACCAAAACTAAATTCATTTGTAATTTAATGGAGGCATTTCTTCTTCTCTTCCTGCTTGCACTTCCTCTTGCTACTGCAACCGGCATCCGTCCGGCAAAAACCACTATTCTCAGCGAAGAATCACACGATTATGTTGGACAATTTTGGGTAGTAAACAACGATCACAGAGAATTTTCCGTGCAGATTTCAGTTGAAGGAGAAATGAGCCAGTATCTTACTTTGCAGACTAAAGAGCTTCACTTTCGCGCAGACGATGATGCTTTGTCAGCAGCATTTGAGATTCACCTTCCTTTAGAAATTCCTCCCGGAGAATCTACTGCCAGCATTGTGGTGGAAGAAAATTTCGGAGGGAGCGGAGATAGTATTTCCTCAAAAGTTCTCCTCAAACATAAAATAATCGTAAAAGGACCTTATCCAGATAAATACGTAGAGACTAAACTTAATTTTCATGAGCAGGGGAAAGAAATTGCTTTCGTTTCAGAAGTGACAAATTTAGGAAAAGAAGATTTGCAGGAAGTGCAAACTACATTTTACGTGAACGATAAACAGCAGCTTCCTCAAGTGAAAGAAACTGAAAAAACTTCCCTCGCTAAAAATGAAAATAAACTCCTGACCACTTCCTTGCCTAGGGAGTTATTTACGCAGGGAGAGTTTGAAGTTTCGGCGGTTACCACATTTGATGACCAGAAGATAGAACTTACCAAAACTTTGCTGGTGGGACAGCCAGAAGTGGACATCACTTATTTTGACAAATATTTTGTGGCGTATAAAGTAAATCAATACTCTTTAGATCTTCTGAATAAATGGAATAAAGAAATAAAAAACGTATTTGTAGACGTAGAAGTTAAAAAAGATGATAAAAAAATAGATGCTTTCCGAACCCGTTCCTTAGACATTCCGGGAGAAATGATGAAAAGAATTTCTGACTATCTAAATGCAGAAGACAAAATTCCAGGAAAATATACTTTTGAAATGGCAGTTAACTTCTGGAATTTAGTAAGAAACGATCAGAAGAAATTTGTATTTGAAAGCGAATTTCTTACTGAAGAAAAATTAGAACAAGTAAAAGAAGGAAAAAAAAGTTTGGAAACAATGCCTCTTGTTGGAGCGGCAACTGCAGAGCAACAGAAAACTTCTGGAGTTAAGATAGTTATGTGGATTTTTGCCGGAGTGTTCTTGGGAGCTGCAGGATTTTATGTTTTATGGAGATATAAGCACCGAAAGGAATATGAAGATGGAGAAATGCCAATATAACATGAAAAAAATCAGACAGAGCAGTGCACTCATTTTTGTAAGTATTGCTTTGCTTTTACTTCTCTGTCCAGGAGCTTTGGCGTTGAGTCTTAGTGGAAAGAAATTAAGCCCTATCAATTACCTTCCTGGAGAAACCATCATAAATCATTATACCATCTCCGATACGGGAAAAGCGGTCAAGGTTATTCTTGAACAAGGGAGATTCAGCAATATTTCTGTCACTGAAATCGTTGATAATCAATTTGATCTTATCATTAATTTTCCTGAAAATGAATTTATTCCCACCGGTTCATACAATTTTGCATTGGCCGTTGCTGAAGATTCTCCGGATACCGACGGAGGCATTGGCAGCCAAGCCACGGTTTCAAAAAATTTTGAAGTAATTGTGTATTCCCATGAAAAAGATATTCAGGCTTCGTTGGATATGCCTTCCATTAACTTAGGAAAAAATGCTACTGCGAAGCTTTTAATTAACAGTCTTGGCTATCCGGATATCAACGAACTATTTGCAATTCTTACCCTTACTTCAAATACGGGAGAAAAATCAAATCCCGGACAAAAATTAGAAAAAAAAGTCACTGAAAAGAAAAAAATGGCGGGATTGGAAAGCATTTCTTTCTCCGTGCCATTTCAAACAGATACTTTTCCCGCAGGGGCATATCATCTTTCAGCGCAGATAAAATTTGACGAAAAAGAAAAGAAAGTAAATACCTCTTTCCTAATAGGAAAAATTGATGTAGAATTGGTCAATGCAACCAGAGATTTTTCTCCGGGGTTCAACACATTTACCGCAAAGATAAAGAGTTCTTGGGGGAATTCCTTGCGAAATGTGTACTTAAAACTGTTCCTCAACGAGACTGAATTATTACAAACACCAAGTATTGATCTTAAACCGTGGGAAGAAGCAGAGTTGAAAGCCATTCTTAAAGTAGATCTTTCTCCCGCAGAGTATCAAGGAAAAATGAGGCTATTTTTTGAAAGCGAATCAAAAGAAATTGATTTTCCTTTCTTGGTGGCAGCACCTCCGGAACCGGTTCAGAAACTGCCAGAAAAAAAATCATTCTTTACTGGAAAAGGTGATTTCTTCGGAATGCTTCCTTTAGCTTTTGTTCTTCTTATCGCTCTTGCAGTCACAGTAATGATTTTTCTACTGAGAACAAAAAAAAATAATGAGGAATTTTGAGGGTAAATTCGTGAAATCGCCTTACAAATGGGTTACCTTTTTCCTGCTGTTGGTGCTTTTTATTTTTTTATTTGCGACTTTTAGGCAAGAATCGCCTTGTACTGCTGTTGAAACTGTCAATGCTTCTCTTAAAGTAAAAATTATTCCTGGCAGAGGCATGTTAGGATTTAATGCAGATACTGACTACCTTAATTTTGGAGTGGTTTCTCCAGGCATTAGTATAGAGCGGAAAGTGCGCTTTCAGCACAGCAAGAATGCTTCAATAACCGTAACCATGGGAAGAGACTTAGATGTGTGGACAACAATAATACCTTCTTCTTTTAAGAGCACCGCAGGAAGAGAAACGGAAGTCTCTTTTGAAGTCGTCGTTCCTCCAGGAGCTCCTGAAGGGGAATATTATGGAAAAGCTTCTTTTTGTATTAAAGAATAGAAAGAAAAGTTTATAAATAAAGGAAAGAGAATAAGAAAATCCAGTTTACTTTATAGTAAACGCATTACTATTATACGAAAATTTAATGCGGTTACTATATTAAAAAAAGCGGGTGAGAAAGATGACAACAACGAGAAAACGACAATTTCTGCAGAGAAATAAATCTTCCGGTGATCAACATTCCGGCATAATCATTCTTTTGCTTTTTTTCCTTGTGCTGATGAGCGCATTTAATATTGTTCTTTATCTTGAACTGTTCAGTTTTTCCAATTCCGCTTCACAACCCATTTCACCATCTGGAGCAGCAGTAAGTACGGCAAAAAACACAGGAGAAGCCAGCATCCTTATCCTTCCTCGACCAGAATCCGCTCAAGAAAATAAAGAAGAAGAGAAAAAAACAACAAACCCTTAAAACCAAAAAATGAAAAAACTTTCACAGAAAATAATGCAGGGAAAAACAGTAGTAATTCTTTTAGCGTTTGCTTTAGCAGTTAGTTTTGTCAATTTAGGATTTACTTATTATAAAATAAATCTCTTTGGAGAAACTGTAAACCTTTTGACGGGTGCGCCTTCATTTTCTTTTGGAGAAACAAATATTACTATCACTTCAAACACGGCTCTTTCTCTGGGAGGAGGAAACGGGACAGCAATTAGTTTTGGCAATGGATTCATTAATGCTAGTTGTAATTTCTGCCAGCTGGACAGCAACGGAGTTATTGTTTCTGGATATGGTAATGGAAGCAACCTCAGTGCAGGAGGCCAAAGCCAATGTTGTACTACTTTTGTAGCACCTACTTCTGGTTTTCTTCTTGAAAATACAGGGAACACCAATCTTTCCGTCGGATATACTTGTACAGGAAATTGTACTTTTGCTTCTTATTTAGGAGGAGCGCGGGGAAGATATATCGCGGGGACAGGAGTGGAGATTAAAGTAACTTCAAATAGTGTAGCAACCCAATCAGGTGAAGAGGGAGGAACTGATACTTCTTCTTCCTGTGTGGGCGGAGGAACTCTTTTTAGAGATTCCAAATGGAATATTACTAACAGTACTGCATATACTACTTCTTCATTTGGTACTCCTGAAGCAGTATACACTGCCCTAATGTCCGGTCATTGGCTCTGCGGAAATTCCAGCAGTTACCCTTTAGATTCAAATAATGCTTACGATGCAGCGGTGTTGGATATTAACATCACTATTCTCGCTGATGCTCCGGCAAATGGTATAAAGAGTTCATTTAGATTGACATTTAATGGAACTTCTCCGGGATAAGTAATTTCTAGCTAAAGTATTACTTAAAGAAAAATCTGGCTCTTTTCATTTAATCAAACTTCTTTTAACTGCGCTTCAATGGTTCTCACTTTTTCAATTCTTTTTAAAACTTCATTGAACTTGTCTTTTAAGGAAGATCTCTTTTCTTCAAGCTGAGTTTCATTTTTCATTAATTCAGAAATTTTATTACGTAAAGCTATTTCTTTACTTTGGGTGAACCCAAGTTTACCCGTAAGTTCTTCCATCTCCCCTTCTAATTCTCTTCGTGATGCTCGCAGAGAGCGTAATTCTTTCTCAAGGTCAACTAGGGCATCTTTCAATAAGTTTTCAGGTACGCCTTCTTTCACTCCATGACGATGAGGTTTTACCGTTGCAATATTGGATTTTAAGAGAGATTTCATTTTTTTAAGTTTGGGTGTTGAACGCAAATTTTGACTCCGAGATTTCACTGGTTTTACTTTTTTTACTGTTTTTTTTGCTTTTTTCTTTACCGGACGAGAGGAATTTACAAATGACTTGCCGGTCGGAGGAGAAGGAGAAAGATATGCCTGAGCCATTTCCTGTTGCTCTGTTTTTATCTCTTCTTTCTCTCTTCGTAACCTTTTAAAAATATCCATGTAAGTATCACGCCTTTTTCCTGTCATTTACTAAATCACCGCCATTTATAAATTTTTCTCAATTATGTGTTTTTTATGCTTTTTTTAAAAGCTGTTCTATCTTAGTTTTTGTTTTTTCATATGCCTCTCTGCTAATATACCCCCTCTTAAAACCATCCTCAATTAAAGAGAGTTTCTTCTGTAAATTTTTCAAATCCTCCCGTTGTGCAGGAAGTTTTTGCTGAACGATAATGCGTTTGACAATTGTTTTCACTTCTGATGGTTTTGATGGCCTTGACAATACTAAGATTATAAGCACGGCAACAATGAGAAAAGGGAGTGCGATGAGAAAGAAAGGCTTACTCGCAAAGAAAGCAGTAAATTTTTCTGTTGGACTAGCAGGAGTAACTGATTCTATCGAGAAATGTTCCGCCGCAGTTGCCACCGTGTCTTGATGAACTACGCGCAGGGAAAGCGCATACTCTCCTGCAGGAATGTCTGCGGGAAGGGAAATACTTTTGCTTAGAGAAACTTGCTCTTCGAGAGAGATGATTTCTTCTTCCTGATGCAATTTATTGTTTTGAAAATCTTGGATGGAATAGAGAAGAGATACGTTGTCAAGAGGAACTTTACGAGGATTAAAAATACTTACCAATGCCTCTAACTGTTCACCAGGAATGAGGGATTTTTTACGGAGGTCTAAACTTAGATCCAGCAAAACCTCATCGGAAGTTACTTCAAGAAGAATAGGAATGGAATGAATAATGGTTGTTTTTCCTTCCCTGGCGGTTAGAGTGAGGGTTTTAGTATAAATTTCCGGCGCAGCATTGTACGGGTTGAGAAGAAGAGTGATAAGTTTTTCTTCATCTTTTTTCAAAGTAAGTTCTTCAGGAGAAACTTGCATGAGATCAAAAGGATAGTCTAAAGTAATAGAAAGGTCGCCGCCCCAATCGCTGGTCACAGCAATTTTTTTTTCGAATGGTTGAGATTGACGCACACGTGCCCTTACCAATGGATCACTGAGGATAAATCCTTTGCGAAGCAAGGTGGTTTTAAGATTAATTTCTTTTCCGTTGATAGAAAGCAATTCTAACTCTATATCAAAAACCGCATCTCCGTCTACATCTATTTTTTGCAGTTTCTCTAAGAACAAAATTACTTTCTGTGGGGTTGAAGAAACGAGTACCGTAGCAAAATTTTTTCCCACCTCCAGAACATTTACGCTGTGCATTCCACCAAAACCAAAAGAAACTGATTCGCCGCTAGTTAGAGCAGCCTCTTCTGAATGTTCAGGAGTAAGAGATAGTTCTGTACTTACTGCCCCTGCCGCTGATGCTCCTCCACTGCCGCCACCACCTCCTCCTCCGCCCCCGCCAGCACTACCGCCCGTGCCACCGGTATCGCCGCCACCCGTACCAGCAGAGATAGTTAAAGTAAATGTATCGGTTACGTTATATCCAAGACATCCCGCATTGTCTTCTACGGTGATAAGAATGGGGTTTGCGCCAACATCCGCGGCAGTAGGTGTAAAACTGATGGCTCCACTACTGCTGATGGCAAACAAAGAAGTATTATCAGAAAAGGTTAAAGAATCATCATCTCCCGTATCGGTGGCGAGAACTTGCAGAGAAAAAACTGTTCCTGAAGTGGCTGTTTGCGCCCCAATGGAAGTGATGGTGGGTGGCTTATCAAGACAGAAATCAACATCTCCGCGGGTACTTTCTGTTGCCCCGCCTGTAAGCAAAGGCACGGTGTTGATGAGAAGAAAATTAATCCCTTGAAGACTAAGAAGGAGTACTACCAGTATAAAAATCAGCTCTTTTTTAATGTTCACTCGGGAGAAGAAGATAAAGACCTATAAAAACGTATCGCAGACGTGGAAAAAACATCAACGACCAGATTAATGATTTGAAGAAAAAATACAGAAAAATTTGAAACGATTTAATTGAAATAAGTGAGTAATTCAAAATCCTTTACAGCAAAAAAAAATCACTCCCCTTTTTGCTCAACTTTTCATTCTTCTTTTCCCTTCGGTAGTCAACGGCAACTTGCTAATACCGCAAGAACTCTTCGCTTGAAGCTGTAATGGTTCTTTAGTAGAAAGAGAAAGATAATTTCCCAATTTTCCTTCGCATACCTGCAGAGTTTGCTGAGTTCTCAAATCAATGCTCTTCTTTCCAAAGAAATCGTTGCTAATGGCTTTATTATTTTTACCAAAACTTTCGTGATAAATATCTGCCTCTTCTGCTGCAAAAAAGTTGTTTCGAATACTATTCTCTTTAGATTTGCCTGTGAGCTTTATCCCAAAAGAAAGACCTTCAAAAATAATATCTTTTATCTGGTTCTTACTGGCATAGGTGAGTTGGATTCCCGACTCAAATCCAGAAATCTTGCAATTTCTAATTTCGTTCCCTGAACTTTTTATTTCCACGCCGATAAAGCGGTTGGTTTCACTTGTAATAGACAACCCTTTACAATCAAGCACTTTGTTAAACCCGGTCATGGTCAAGCCTTTATTTTTACATGGGGCTTGAGTAATGGGATCTTTATTTGTAAGAATGATGGGAGAAGGGGTTTTCTGAGTAATGATATCTCCGCACTTAAGAGGTTGACGGGAAGCAGATTCTTGTACGGCCTGACCCGTAATATGGCCTTGAAAGAAAAGAAGTACGACTGCAAGAAGCGCAAAAGCGCTAAGGATTGCTATGTTTCTTGCTTTTTTATTTTTAAATTTTTTATGAAAAAAAGATTTTTGCAGTTTCATAGTAATAAAAGAAGTAGAAGAAAGGATATAAATTTATCTTTTTTTGTAGTTTATTTTTTCTCTTGTTTTTTCTTTCCCACACTATACTTCAAAAACAAAGGAGAAATAATCATTGTTGCAAGCGACATAATCACTAACGCAGTGAAAAGATTCTGAGTAATTACGCCAGTCTTAAGAGCAACAGCAGCCAAAACCAATTCTATGTCTCCCTTAGAACTTAACCCCCAACCCACTAAAAATCCTTCTTTGATTTTTCTTGTCATTAACCATATTGCTGCAATAGTACCTGCCAAAGTGCCCAAGATAGCAATCGCAATCAGCAAGCCAATCAAACCAAGCTGTTTTGGAATTATGGCAAGATTTACATTTAACCCTGTCCAAACAAAAAAAAGAGGAATTAAAAAAGC
>JACPNC010000027.1 GCA_016185685.1 Candidatus Woesearchaeota archaeon
TACCACGAAATTCACGTTCTGACCCAATTAAAAAACCAACAATAAGAGAAAAAGCCATCTTTACCAGAAATTCAAGTTCATGGCCGGTGAGGAATTTTTCAAACATGGTATGAAGAAAATGATTTAACTTCTTAAAGATTTTGAAATAAAGAGATGTTTTTCAAATTCACATTTTCAGATTCACAGATTCACAGATTCACTGTTTCAAATATACCGCATCCCTTAAATTTATCACTACATGCACGAATTTTTCCTGATCATCAAAACCTATGCGTGGACAGGCAGTATTCACCCACGTTTCAATGAAAGGAAAATTTTCCAACTGATCAAATGAAAGCACATTATCAATGAAATAATAAAATTTCTTTTCAGGAAATTTTTCTTCTATTGCAAAAGAAGCTCGCAACTGCTGCTGTCCGGGTTTGATGGTTACTAAAACTCCCACTCTTTCTGCAGCAATAAATTTCATCAGCGAGGCGCGATATTTGTTGAGAATACTTTTTACTTCCACCTCTCCCATTATTTTTAATTGTTGTGTCATGGGATCATTACAAAGAATTTCTTTCTTATTTATTCTTTCTTTTCCTTCTTCTTTCTCTTCGTCATCTAAATCTTTCTGCGCAAACACCAATGCCAATGGATGAAATCTGCCATCGCCAATATACAGAAAAGCATCGATGTGCTGCCATTGTTCTTGGCTGAGGTTCAGCGCTTCTTTATCGTTATCACATCCCAAAAGTTGCGTTTCTACATGAGTTCTCCTTGCTTGAGAGGTAATTACTTCAATGTGAGCTTCCTCTAATTGTTTTCTTACTTTTTCCAATTGATTGACAAATTGTACAGATGCGTACAGAGCAACTGTTTGGTAATTTTTCTGTTTCAAATAGTTGAAAGTTTCTTTGCAAAGTTCAACTGTTCCCGCATAGGGAGCGTCAAGGAAGAGAGTTTTCATGTGAGGTGTTTTTATTTTTGTAGTATTTTTATGTTTATAGTTTTTCTATTTTTTCTAAATCTTTTTTCTTCACCATCCTTCTTCCCTCCGATGAAACCTATTATGTCCCCATGAAATTAAAAAATCAACGCCCATTTCTTTTAATCCCAAAGGAATATCACACGCGCCAAAATTACTGCCGAGCCAAATGAGAATTCTTGCGCCCGTCTCTTTGCGGAGGGTTTCTTCTATTTCTTTTGCCATCGGCTTCATCCCATCCGGCAGTTGGATGCAGACAAGTTTTGCATTACTTTGTCTAATTTCTATGATTGCTTTTTCCAGTTCTGGGTTGTAAAGTGGCATCGTTTAGTGGAGTTAATAGCTAGTTTAATAGCTATTTTAAAAAGGTTATTAAGAGAATTGTAGAGAAAAAAAATTATAAGAAAAAGTTATAAGAAAAGATTATAAAAAAAATGGAAAAGAAAACAAAAAATAGAGAAAATAGACAAAAAAAAAACTACATAATTACCATCGGCGCTTTTTCATCTTTTTCTTCATCAAATTCTGCCACCAATGCTTCTGTAGTTAAAACCATCGCGGCAATTGAAGAAGCATTTTGCAATGCACTTCTGACTACTTTAGTTGGATCAAGAACGCCGGCAACTACTAAATCTTCGTAATTGTCTTTCTTGGCATTGTAACCAAAATTTTCGTTTTTTTCCGTTGCAAGACGAGCAATAACTGCTGCACCTTCCCTGCCAGAATTAAAAGCAATCTGACGTAAAGGTTCTTCCAAAGAACGAAGAACAATATTTACTCCCACTTGCTGATCGCCTTCCAGTTTTAAAGAGTTAAGAATGGGAAGAGCATGGAACAAAGCAATTCCCCCGCCGGCAACAACCCCTTCTTCTACTGCGGCTTTTGTTGCATGCATAGCATCATCAATACGCATTTTTTTCTCTTTCATTTCTGTTTCTGTTGCTGCACCAACGTTAATTACTGCAACTCCGCCGCCAAGTTTTGCCAATCTCTTTCGCAGATCATTCTTTTTGTATTCCATATCAGCAACCACTAACTGTGATTCAATTATTTTTTTTCTTTTGACAATGGCTTCTTTTTTGCCTCGGCCTTCAACTACAGTGGTACTCTCTTTATCAACTCTTACTTTGCGCGCAGAACCAAACCAAGATTCATCAATGTTTTCTAATTTCATGCCTTTGTCTTCGCTGACAACTACTCCACCAGTAAGGAGGGCTAAATCTTCCAACATTTCTTTTTGCTCATCGCCAAAACCTGGAGCTTTCACTGCGCAAGCTTTAATTGCTCCACGAATAAGATTCAGAATAATTGCTGTCTGCGCTTCGCCATCAATATCTTCAGCAATAATCAACAAAGGTTTTCCATTTTGGGCAGATTTTTCTAATGCTGGAACTATTTGTTTCAAATTACTTATTTTTTTCTCGCACAGCAAAATATAAGGATCTTCAAATTCGCAGATACCTTTTTCATGATCAGTTGCCATATACGGACTCAGAAAACCACGGTCAAACTGCATTCCTTCAACTACTTCCAAGCTCGTTTCTACACTCTTGGCTTCTTCAACAGTAATCACGCCATCATTGCCTACTTTCTCCATAGCATCAGCAATGAGATTTCCAATAAATTCGTCATTATTTGCGGAAATTGTTGCAACTTGTTTGATTTTTTCTTTGTCTTTTACTTCAACGCTTCTCTTTTTAAGATATTTTACCACTTCTCTTGTTGCATTTTCAATGCCTCGCTTAACATCCATGGGATTTGCTCCTGCAGTAATATTTTTCATGCCTTCGGTAATCATGGCCTGCGCAAGAACCGTAGCGGTAGTAGTTCCATCTCCTGCCGTATCCTGTGTTTTGGAAGCAACTTCTTTCAATAATTTTGCTCCCATGTTTTCAAATTTATCTTTCAGTTCAATTTCTTTAGCGATAGTAACTCCATCATTGCAGACAGTAGGACTGCCCATTTTATCAAGCACCACCGTTCTTCCTTTAGGTCCCAAAGTTACTTTAACCGTATCTGCTACTTTGTCAATACCCCGCAATAAAGCTTGACGGGCATGATCGTTGAATAAAAGTTGTTTTGCTGCCATTGTATATCCTCCGAAAATTTTTAGTTATTATTTTTAGTGATTGTTTTTATTTTACTGTTTATTTTAGAGATTTATTTTTTATTTTTTAGATTAATTTTTTGATCTTTTTTTAGATTTTTTAAAAGTAAAAAAACAATGGATATATTTCTAGAGTGTAACTTTTGCAATAACATCTTTAAATTCAACCATGAGATGTTTCTCCCCATGAATTTCAAATTCTTCTGAGCTGTAGCCACCGTACAAGACTTCGTCTCCTGCTTTCAATGGAAGTTCTTTTCCATCTTTGAACATTCCTACTGCTACGACTATTCCTTGTTTCTTTTCCTCTTTAGCAGAATCAGGCAAGTAAATACCTCCAGCAGTTTTTTCTTCTTTCTTGGGTTTCAATAAAACCCGTTCTCCTAGTGGTTGGATTTTCATGGTATTTTGCCTCGCAGTGTTGTATAGTGTGTAAAATAAGCTTTTGGGAAGTATGTTGTTTATAAAGTTTCTGAAAAAGAGAGACTGATGAATAGGTGTGTTTCCTGCGGCAAATATTGTAGGGGTTTATTGTTGAAAAGACGTCAGAGGTTGAGAGAAAAATTAAAATTTCAGAATTTCTTATATCCAAATAATTTATCGTATTCTTTATGGCCAGTAATGCTTAAGATGAAACAGAAAATTTCTACTTGACTTCCTTCAATGGTATAAAGCATTCTCCAATAATTTGATAACTCTGTTCGATATAAGTTTTTGATTCCCAACTCAAGAAAACGCTGAGGGATAAGTTGTTTTCTTATGGGATCACCAAACTGAGGATTTTCCTTTAAAATTTCAATGCTACGATGGATAGAACGAAGTAAAGTTTGCGCTTCTTTATCTTCTCTTTTCTTAAGTTCAAGATACGCCTCTTGTGCTTGTCCTTTCAGCAATACTCTTACTTCTTTTCCAAAGAACATTTTATTTTTTTCGACTCCATTTAAATTTAAACTTCTAAAGCACCATCAAGCATTCTCCGAAGATGCTCCGGCTCGCGGTAAATCCACTGCACGCCCTTCGGTCCGTATATAATTTTTCCGCTTCTCCAGAGATATTCAAGAATAACTTTTAAGGTTTCATGCATGACTTGTTTGGGCAGCTGCATTTTAATTTCTGAAATTGGCGGAATTCTAATTTTTGTAAGCTCATTTTAGTATCAGTTGATACCTAAAAAGGAGCAATATATTTAAAGGTTGTGGTGGGAAAAAGATAGTTTGATTGGGGACTATTTTCTTTTAATTTCTGTGAGAACATCTTTTCCAATTTTTGATAATTCATACAATTTCCATGCTTTCTTGTTTGGAGTTAAACATTCAACAATCTCTTGTTTCTCTAAGTCTGCAAGAGCTTTGCTGATATTGGGTTGTTTTTGGTTGAGTTTTTGAGCAATTTCAGATTGCCTAAATGGTCTTTTAGAAAGAAGCAGAAAAATCTTTTTCCTTAATTGACTGGTGATTATATAACCATACAACTGCCTTATGGAAGTCATATGGTTGTCATGGAAAGATTTTTATATAAAGTGAATAATATGAGATACATATAACATTAATATCTTTTGGAAAATACAAAAATGACAAAACACCACACTAACACCTACGCAATTCTTTCTTTAGTTTTTGCTTTTGTATTCTTTCCGTTAGGTTTTGTTTTTGGTCTGATGGCTCTTTCTCAAATCAAGAAAACGCATGAGCAAGGTAAAGGATTAGCTATTGCGGGAATTGTACTTTCACTTCTTCCTGCCATCATTATCTTCCTCATTCTCTTAGGATTATTTGCAGTGATAAACAGTGCAACAGAAAAAAGCATCCCTGTTTCAAATGAACAAATCGCACCTTCAGTGAAACAACCTGTTTCTTACGCGATGAAACAGAATGTCCTCATAGATGATATAGCTTATAAAGTTACTCGCGCTGATACTTTTACTAAGATGGGATACCTTCTTGAGAAAACAACAAATGGAAAGTTCATAAAAGTTTATCTAGATGTTACCAACAATGCAAAGGAGACACAACAAATTTTTACTCCCCGGTTTACTATTGTAGATGGCCAAGGAAGACGATATGCTCGGGTTGCAGATGACATTATATATATTGCACACCCACTAGAATTAGGAAAACAAATAAATCCCAGTGTAGCTTCATCAGGAGCAATAGTTTTTGAAGTGGCTAAAGACTCCAAAGATTTAGTTTTAGTAATACGTGGTGATTGGCTATCTGTTTCTGAAGTGAGAATAACTTTATCCAATATAGGAAATGTAATTGAGGATACAAGCCTTGAAAATGAGCAAGATAAAATGATGAATAAAGCTATTGAGAAAGCAACAGAACAGACGGATAAAATGATGGAAGAAGCGATAACTAATTCAAATGAGCAAATGAAAGATTGGATGCATCAATTTGAGTAGTAGTTAGAAATCTTCTTCAAAATATTTTCACAATTCTTCAAAATATTTTCCAAAATTTCTGTAAGATACTTCACAGTATCTCATCAAATTTTATTTTACAAAAATTCTTAGAACTCTATTAAAAATAAAAAAAAATAAAACCATAGACAGGTTGAGCACAAAAGGTATGGGCGTCA
>JACPNC010000040.1 GCA_016185685.1 Candidatus Woesearchaeota archaeon
GTGCGGACAAGGGGAGGAAAAGTGATCATCTCTTGTTTTGAGTGCAAGAAGTTTATGAGAATACCCTTCGGAAATAGAAACAATAGAAATAGGAATAGAACTACATAAAAATAACACTTTTTTTAGAAATTCTTATTTACTCTCCATTTAACTATTTCAATGCCTATCAATGCGCCTATGGCAGCGCTTAAAGCAATACCCCAATCTATCAACTGCAGTGGGACAAGTTCAAAAATATGCTGAAAGAAGGGAACATACATCACAACAAGGGTAAGCAGAAAAGTGCTGAGTATTCCTAACAACAGAATTTTATTGGAAAAAAATCCGGTCTGTAACACTGACTCTTTCAATGAGCGAAAAGCAAATGGAACAAACAAAACCATTCCCACTATGGTTGTGAAAGCCATGGTTCTTGCTTTTTCTAGTTGTTCTGCGGGATGATGTAAGAGAAAAACAGTGAATGCAATGCCTGCCATAAGTGCTGCTGAACAAATTGCTTGGAGCAGATTTTTTTTACAGAGGATTTTTTTTCTTGGTCGTTGCGGTTTTCTTAACATTAATTCCTCGCGAGGCGCGTCTAACCCCAAACCAATGGCGGGCATGACTTCATCAAAAAAAAATAAGAGTTACCTCTGTGAAATTTCTGGAAACAAGGTATACGGTAAACTTTTCAACATTTTCGCGGATTCCTCTTCCTATCTTTATTGCATCTACAATGGTAGCAAAATGGTCATCCTGTAGAATAATTGTGCTTGCTTCTTTTGCTACATTGGTTCCTTTAATGCCCATGGCAACACCAATATGGGCTCTTTTTAATGCCGGTGCATCATTCACTCCGTCTCCGGTCATAGCAACCACGTGTCCTTTTTGTTTGAGGGCTTCTACAATACGCAATTTATGTTCTGGTTGTGTTCTTGCATAAATAAAAATATTTTCAACTACTGCTGCAAACTCTTTCTCACTCAAACTGTCTAGTTCTTCTCCAGTAATTGCATGATCTGCAACAATTTGTTTTAATTTTTTATTTTTAATACTGGTTAGGTTATTTTCTTGGTAAATTCCTACTTTTTTTGCGATAGCAATAGCAGTTTCCTTATGGTCGCCAGTGATCATCACTACCGCAATGCCTGCCCGTTTACAAGTTTCTATTGCTTTTTTTACTCCTTCTCGCGGTGGATCTGCAAGTCCCAGTAATCCAAGGAAAGTTAGTCCTTCTTCTGCGTTTTTTGATAGTATATTAGAAGATTTATATGCAATGGCAAGGACACGTAATGCCTCCGAGGAAAATTTTTGATGCGCCGATATTATTTTTTTTCGTTCTGCACTATCGAGTTTTTTTCTTCCTGTTGTCGTTGCAACGAAAACACACTTTCTTAGAACTTTTTCTAATGCCCCTTTAGTAAAAACGAAATATTTTTTTTTATTTTTATGGATGGTAGTCATTAATTTTCTTTCGGAGGTAAAAAGGATTTCTTCCTGACGGATGAATTTTTTTTCTAGCATCTCTTTCTCTATTCCTGCTTTTGCAGCCGCAACTATAAGTGCCGCTTCTGTTGGGTCTCCAAGCACCTGCCATTTCCCTGATCTTTTCTGCAGCGAGGCATTATTACAAAGAGTTATTGATTGTAGTAAAAACTGGAGTGCCGTATTTATTTTTGGGCCTATCTTTTTCTCAGAAAGAATTTGTTGTTTTTGAGAATATGGTTGGTTTCCTTCAAAAAGAAATTTTCCCTCAGGTTCATATCCAGAACCCGTGATCTCTATTATTTTTTCTGCTACAAAGATTTTTTCTAAAGTCATTTCATTTTTTGTTAATGTACCTGTTTTGTCAGTGCAGATAACTGTAGTTGAGCCAAGAGTCTCTGCACCCAACATTTTTCTTACAATTACTTTTTCCTGCGCTAAAGTCCGCATGCCATAAGCGAGGGTTAGTGTAAGTGTTAATGGCAACCCTTCTGGAACTGCTGCTACTACCAACGCTAAAGAAATGAAAAGTATTTGTTCTCCTGCAACTCCACGAAGAAGGCCTAAAAAAAAGGCTAAAACGCTTGCAGATAAAGCAACAATAGCAAGAGTTTTAGAAAGAGTTTTTATCTGCAATTGAAGGGGGGTTTTTTCTTCTTTTTTTTGTACTAAATGGGCAATTTTTCCTAACTTAGTTTGCATGCCTGTGGCAATAACTTCTGCCTGGCATTTTCCAGTAAGCAGTTGTGTTCCTGCAAAAAGTGTATGTCCTGTTTTTTTGATAACGGGAAAACTTTCTCCTGTTAATGTGGCTTCATCAATCTGCAAATCAAGAGTTTCTTTGACAATTGCATCTGCGGGTATTTTATCTCCTGCCTCTAAAATTAAAAGATCTCCCGGGACGAGTAGTTTTGCAGGAATACTCTGGATCGTTCCACTTCTAATAACAGAAGTAATTGGGTGCACTAATGCTTTTAACATCTCTACTGCTTTTTCTGCTTTATATTCTTGGATACATCCCAAAAATGTTACAAAAATTATTATCCCAATAATTACCCAAAAACTTACCATCTCTTTAATGAGAAAGGAAATGAGCACTCCTGAAAGCAGCACCAAAAGAATGAAGTTTGTAAATTGTCTGAGGAAAATTTTTAGGATGGTTACTTTTTTATTTTCTTCAATTTCATTTTTTCCATAACGTGTGAGGCGTAATTGTACTTCTTTCTCGGACAAACCTGTTTTTGCTGTTGATGTTGAAAGTGGTAAAGTGTTCATAAATAATTAAATTTTCATGTGGTCTATTACTCAGGTGTATTGATATTGATTCATTCAATGGGGCTTACTTCATCTTCTTTCCAGCAATACTTTTCTTTCAACTCTGGCCACCAAATGCCTAATACTAGTAATAGCATCCATGTTTGCTGAAATAGAATCTATCCCTTGATGCACGAGAAATTCAGCCATTTCTGGTCTACTGCCTGCCTGTCCACAGATAGATGTTTTTACCCCGTACTTTTTGCAAGTTTTAATTACTTTTGCAATCTCTCCGAGTACTGCGGGATGCATTTCATCAAATAATTTTGCTAGTCGTTCGTTATTTCTATCTATCCCCAAAGTAAGCTGAGTGAGATCATTTGTTCCAAAAGAAACAAAAGAAATGCCTTCTTTGCACAGATCTTCAATTATCCAACAAGCGGCAGGCGTTTCAATCATAATTCCAAACTCTATGGACTTACATGGTTCCAGACCAATGGAACGCATTATCTCTTTCGCTTTTTGCAACTCATTTACGCGAATTACGAAGGGTAACATCACTCCTACATTTTTTATGCCTTCATAATGCAATTCTTTTAATGCTTGAAATTCTGCACGCAGAATATCCGACTGGTCAAGCAAACGCCGTATTCCGTGCCATCCAATCATAGGATCTGTTTCTTTAGGCTCTTTTTCTCCCCCTTCAAGGTTACGATATTCATCGCTTCGCATGTCTGAACAACGTACCCATACTGGTTTACCTTTGAATGCTTTAGCAATTTTTCCGATACCTGTTTTTAATAAATCTACATATTCTGATTCTCTTCCACTTCTGATATATTCTGCCGGATGTACTCCGCCTTCTGCAATCATAATTTCTAAACGTACTAATCCAACGCCATCCGCTCCGGAAGCAGATGCAACTTCTGCTCTTCCTGGAAGATCAAGAATGCATTTAATTTCTGTTGCAGTTACAATATCTTATCCTGCATAAGAAGGGGATTGGATTGTTTGTATTTTGTTTTTTTCTTCTTTCTTTATCTCAATTCTTCCTTCATATACGATGCCTCTTGTAGCATGCACGGTTATGACTTGTCCCTCTTGTAATTTTTCCGTGGCATGTTCTGTGCCGACAATACAAGGTGTACCCATCTCTCTGGAGACAATGGCGGCGTGACAGGTAAGTCCTCCTTCATTGGTTACAATTGCTCCAGCTCGCTGCATGGCAGGGACCATGTCGGGTGTAGTCATTGCTGTGACAAGAATATCTCCTTTCTCTATTTTATTTAATTCTGAAGGATCATGCACGATTTTCACAGTTCCTGAATACACTCCGGCAGAAGCAGTTTCACCTTTGAGTATGATTTTTTCTTCTTCTTGATCGGTTTCCTTTTCGGTATTATGTACTCCTGCTTTAAATGTAGTCACTGCTCTAGTTTGTACGATGTACACTATTCCTTTTTCAATTGCCCATTCAACATCTTGTGGTCCGTTATAATGGGTTTCTAGTTTTGCTCCCAGACGAGCGAGTTCTTGTACTTGTTTGTCAGTAATGTTCTGTCGTTTCTGGTGGTCTTCAGGAATTTTTCTTTTTTCATTCATGCCCAATTCATTTCTAAATAAACCTAAATCCTGTTTGCGAATTTCTACTTTTTTAATTTCACGTGTTTCTTTATCTACTAGGGAAGTATTAGGATTTACTTCTCCCCCAACAATCATTTCTCCTAACCCATAGATAGATTCGATGACTATTTCATTTGCATTGTTTGTTGCAGGATTAATAGTAAACATTATGCCAGACATTTCACTGTTTACCATGCGTTGTACAATGGCAGAAATTAATACTTTAAGATGTGAAAATTTATTTTTTTCCCGATAATAAATTGCTCGTGCTGTAAATAAAGATGCCCAGCAAGCTCTGACTGCTTCCACTACTTTTTGTTCGCCTTTTATGTTTAAGAAAGTTGCCTGCTGACCGGCGAAACTTGCACTAGGAAGATCTTCGGCTGTTGCGGAACTTCTGACTGCAACAAAAACTTCTTTACCCCGTACTAAATCTGCAGCACTTTTTGTTGATGAACCTAAAAGAGAATATGCAGTAGTAATTTCTTCTGCCATATGTTCTGGCATTGGGACGGCCATAATTGTTTGTTGGATTTGTTCAGCAATCCTTTGGAGATTTTCATTATCTTCAACATTTAATCCTTGCAACAAGAGTTCAATCTTTTTTTTCAGGCCAGTGATTTCAATAAATTCTTGATATGTTTGCGCTGTTACTGCAAAACCTTCCGGCACGGGAAGGTGCAGATTAAACATTTCGCCCAAATTTGCACCTTTTCCTCCAGCAACAGCTAAAGAATTTCTATGTAAGTCTTTGAACCACGCAATATATTTATTCATACCGGACCCCTTTTATCTAAGAAAAGGTAAAAGAGCTTTTAAGAGTTTTGGTTAGTTTGGTTCTTTCTTCAAAAATATCTCTTTTATTATTTTGTATACTGGTCCTTGCGGTGTTAGTTCACTCTCATACAAAATTATCTTTTCTACCTTAATCTCTCCAAAGTTTGTTTGAGAAAATCTTTTTACAACTTCTTTTAACTTTTCTTTATTTTTCTCTGATTTTACTCTTGCCAATGTTGCATGTGGTGTGTCTTCTTTTCTTGCATGCTGGTAATCAAAAAGGCTATTTACTTTTTTTAGTAAAAGCGTAAGTGTACCATTTTCGGCACCTACCCAAATGGTTTGTATGTGTTCTACAGAAGGAAACACTCCTACTCCCCTGGCCTGAATAGAAAATGAAGACAATTGCAAATCATCAATCTTCTTTGCAATTTCATCTATCTTGCTTTCTTGAATATTGCCCAAAAATTTCACTGTAAAATGTAGATTTTCTGAAGCAACACTGCGAAGATCTGCTCCGCTCTCTTGAAGGTCGCTTTTTACTTGCTTTATTTTTTCTTTCGCCTCTTCAGATAGAGGAATTGCAATAAAAAGCCGTTTCATCCGTCGCCGAAATCTTCAGAATCTTGATAATGGGTTTCTGGCTCTTCAGTTTTTTCTAGTTCTTCTCTAGTAATGGTTGCAAATTTTGGTTGTCGTGGAGCAGATACTTCTCCTTTTCCTGCAACTTCAGCAAAACCCACTTTTTCTAACACTTTCGTAATTTTAATTTTTACTACTTCACCTTGTTTAGTCCCAGGCACAAAAACAACGAATCCTTTTACTCTTGCGATGCCATCGCCCTTGCCACCAACGGAATCGATGGTGACATCATATATTTCTCCCACTTGGACGGGAGCACTGCGTGATTCATTCATGTAGAAATACCTCCATTTCTGTTTTTTTTAATTTTTAGAATGTGCATTTTTAAAAAATAGTGATTGCTAGAGAACATCAGTAGAGAAACCAAATTTATTTTTATGTTTATGTAATGTCAATATCATGAATGTAGCAGTAAAAATTGAAGAGGGATATATAAAGATTGCGTTGGTGTGGTTTTCTTCTGTGAGTAAAGGGTTAGTGAGTGAAGAACCGGTTGCTAAGAATCTTTTTAATCATAAACTTTTTTCCGATGATCAATCTTAGAGATAAGGATAGTTCTCTCCTCCCATCTCACTTCATACAGGACCCTGTAATCTCCAATACGAATCCTAAACATTCTTGATTCTCCTGCAATACTCACTGAATTGTGGGGCACTGGTTTTTCTCGGAGTGTCTTTATTTTTTCTACGATTCTTTTTGCTAAATCTTTTGAGCATTTACGCAGAAATCTTTCTGCCTGATTTGAGAACCCTATTTCCAACATTTTATAATCCTAACTTTTTTTGCAAGGCATCTAAAGAAATAGTTTTTCCTTTGGCAAATTCTTCCCTTGCTTTTTGCAGATCGATTTTATCTTCTTCAGAGAGAAAACTGTCCCGCTCAAGCATATTCTCCTTAATGTAGTCTAACTCTTCTTTAATCTCTTCAAGTCGTTGCAAGACGACTTGTTCTGTCTTTTGTTGCATTGGTGTATGAATGGGGGTTTGTTTTAAATACTTTTCGCTGACTTTTTCCGTCACTTCACTTCAGAGGCTTAAGAACCTTTATATACTTTTAATTCTTACTCTCTCTTAAAAATAGGTGGACTGATGTATTGAAGGGGTAATACAATTAAATTTTACCCCCTTCAGACATTGTTGCGACAATGAATAAACGAGAAAAGAAACTTGTAGCAGTTGGACTTCTGATAGTGATGGTTGTTGCACTTTTAGTGTTGGTGTGGGTTACGCAGAAAGTGGATAAAGAATCAGAGATGTTGCGCGAAGAAGCGTTTGCTGGGGAAGCTGCGGGAAGTGCATTAGTGGGAATGGCTGGGGAAGTAAGCGGCGCAACATGTAATTCACCTATTCTTGGTTCTCCGGGAAGTGGAGTGGGAGAGTTTAATGGGCCTTATCGTACGGCAGTGGATTCTTTAGGCAATATCTATGTTGTTGACACTTCTAATCATCGCATTCAAAAATTTGATACTCATGGGAATTTTTTATTTCAAATTGGAACTGGCTCTTTAAGTTCTACAGAGGGGAAGTTTAACTCTCCCGTTGGGATTGCAATAGACTCTTCTGATAATATCTATGTAACTGAGACAGGTAATGACCGTGTGCAAAAATTTACCTCTGCTGGTGTGTATATTTCTAAATTTGGTTCTGTTGGTACTGGTGAGGGACAATTTACTGATCCTTATGGTATTACGATAGATTCTTCCGATAATATTTATGTAACTGAGACCGGTAATGACCGTGTGCAAAAATTTACCTCTGCTGGTGCGTATGTTTCTAAATTTGGTTCTGTTGGTACTGGTGAGGGACAATTTACTAATCCAACAGATGTTGCTTTAGATAGTAGTGGAAGCATCTATGTAGCTGATAGAGATAACCATCGCATCCAAAAATTTACCTCTGCGGGAGCGTATTCTTTTAAATTTGGTTCTTCCGGTGCAGGTGACACACAGTTTAAGGAGCCGGCAGCAATGGCTTTTGATTCTGTTGGAAATTTATATGTGGCAGAGTATAAAGGTTATCGAGTTAGAAAATTTAGTAGTTCTGGAACATTTATCGGTTGGATGGGAAAGTGTACTGGTGGCGTGAATTGCGATATCTCTAATGAAAGAAGCAATGGTTTTAGTTGTACTGCAGCAACTTGTAGTGGAACTGCCGTAGATAACGGCGAAGGACACTTTAATAACGCATATGGGCTTGCAGTGGATACTCTTGATAGAATTTATGTTACTGATATTGGTCTTCATCGTCTTCAACGTTTCAACAGCGACGGCAGTTTTGCTCCGTTTACTGCAATATTGCCTTCATGGTGCAGTGCAACTGAAAGAACGTCAGAACCAACTAACTACCTTTCTCGCTGGGATTTTGATGAAGCAAGCGGTGCGGTTTTAACTGATGTAAAAGGTTTGCATAATGGAGTAATGGTTCCTGCAACTGGTAACAGCTGGAAAAGAATCCCTTCAACGGAAGCAAAAAGAGTAGAGGAAGGAGCTCCACGAGAAGGAAAAGCGTTATGGTTCTCTGGGAAGGCAGGAGAGTATGGAGAAGTGGCGAGTGAGATTGTGGTGGCTACAGTGCCTTCACCCATTCCTACATCATTAACTTTGTTATTGCCTACTGCTGGTGCACCTTCATTTAGTTTGGGGACATACATTGTTAAAAACGAGAGAACTAAAGAAAGAGAATTTTTTTCTTTTACTTCAGATGGTAGTAGTAATTTATTTGCATCCATAATCCCTTCTGCGAGTAGTAGCACTGACGGCAAAGATTTCAGTGGAAAAATGGTGGTGCAAAGTACTGATAAATTATTGGTTCTTTACTTACCTTCCACTCTTAAACTCTCCGAATTCACCATTTCCGCGTGGGTGAAAGTAGAGGCACTCTCTTCTGATGGCACATACGATAGAATTGCAAGTACAGTTAATCATGGTGCTGCTGACTATGGTTGGATATTGGGTATTGATCAATCAAATATAGGATTTGCTGTACCCAAAACTGGTGGGTATACTGATTCAACTCTTGGTTTTACTGCAAATAATCTTAATAAATGGGTGTATGTCGTTGCAACAAAAAAGGGAACTCAAGCGTGTATCTATCTTGACGGTGGTTTAACTGGCAGTAATAGTAATTGTGTTTTTGATGCATTGGCAACTATCTCTTACAATGCAGCAATACCTTACAATGCAGCAATACCTCTCACCTTTGGCACGAGAATAGATAGTGACGAGAATGAATTCCACGGCGCTATCGATGACTTCCGAATCTATTCTACTGCCTTAACTCCAGACCAAATCAAATCTCTCTACTTCAACGGAAAAGTTCTCCCATGGTTTAACGTACATGAACCTTTCCTCGGGGATGTAGTTGCACTGCCTGATGTGGATGCCCCTGAATCTCTTGTGAATAAAGCTGGAGCAATTCTTAGTGCAACTTCCGGATCTGAGACTCCGACCGCGGGAGAAATGAGCTATCTCGGTACTACTGAGCTAAGTGAGTTTACTAAAGATATTTACAGCAGTCATCAGCCACAATTCAGAGTCCTTCAAAGCGGTATGAATGGAATGACTGATGAAGAAAATCCAATACCAGAAAACGTTCTCTATTTTAAACATAACAAAAAAAATTATCTGGTGCAGTTAACCGATGCACGGCAGTATGAGATGACGGTGGATTTAAATGTCAAAAAAGTTACCGGTGAACAAATCGAGACTGCTCCAAATCTGCATTTGGAAAATGTAGATGCCAAAAAATTGTATTTCTTGCCAAGACAATCAAAACTGCAGTTAGAGGCTGGCGATGATCCAGAAGCATATCTTCAATCTTGGGGGTACTTCGACCAAGATAAAAATTTGGGTTTGGTAGCTGGAGTAACTCCTTTTATGGATTTTGATCAAATACCAGTGTGGACGGCAGTATTGCTGAATGAACAACCGCAGGAATTTAAAATGAAAGGAGTAGATGTGGGTGGAGATGCGGATGGAAAAGAAAGCATGAGCATGACCACACAGGGAGATAAAATTATTCTTTCCATTGGCGGCGACGAATATCCTTTAGAAGGAAAAGAATTGAAAGAAGGCACTACCGAAACACATTTTTTTGATGATTTGCAAACTATTGGTATAAACTTTATCGTCAATAAAATCGGCGAGAATTTTGCTATCATAACTTTCACCCGCCTCCCGCCCAGTCTGGCAGAAGGATATGAGCGAGAATTTAACAAAGAAAATCCCACTATTTTAGAACAGAAAACTTTGCGCATCTGTAAAAAAGATCCTCCCTTATTAGCGGCAGTGACCGTGTGTGAAGTTAATTTAGCAAATGGCGGCGAAACTGAATTGTTTGACCTCTTAGACGGACAACCGAAATTTATAGATGCTTTTCCAGACGTTTTATTTTTTTATGAACGAACCACTGCCGAAGATAAAAAAGTTCAGGCGTTCCATCTTTTTCGTTTTGCTGACGATCAAACTGCGAAACTTTCTCAATTTTTTGTGCATAATTTAGATGCAGATAGACGGTTAGCATTAGAATTAGACGGACAGCAGTATTTATTGCAGA
>JACPNC010000011.1 GCA_016185685.1 Candidatus Woesearchaeota archaeon
AGCAGCACCGTCTTTTCGCTTCCGTTGTAATCATCGATGGCTGACGTTTCCCGGATGGAGCGTCCCCTTTGTCAGCACGATAAAGATATCTAAGAAGCTCAACCTGATGACGGTGCTGCTTCAGAAAGCTAAACAATTACATTATTTAGAAAACTTATTAAATGTAAAAAAAATCTCTGATAAAATGGTGATAAATCTAAAAAAAACATTTTCCTTTCAATTAATTCCCTGTATGTTTTTTCTTATCCTTCTTCTTATCTTTCCTATTTTTCTCTTCTCCTGTCAAGTTCCTGTTAAAGAGATGGATGGGGCTTCAAATACAACTGAAATAGCTTCAGAGATAAAAGAAAAAACTTCAGAAATCTCTCCAGATAATCTTATAGTTGATTCCAAAGAATCATTACCTTCTTCTTCACTGCCTTCTTCCACATCACCATCTTCTACGCAATGTACTGATGGCTGGGTATGTCTGACTTCCACACAAAAATTGCATCGTCTTGCAAACTGCAGTTTTGCAGAGAGGGAAATCTGTAAATTCGGCTGTGTTAATGATTCCTGCCAACCCGCACCGGTGTGTACTTCCGGCTTTAAGTGCAAAAGTAAATATGAAAAAGGGTATCAGTTGGAAGATTGTTCATGGATGAGTAGAAGTAAATGTGAATTTGGTTGTGAAAATGCTGTTTGTATAGAAAAATCAAATGTAACTGAAAACAATCCGAGTTCTCAGACATCTTCTCCCGCACCGCCTTCTGCTCCTAGTTATCCCATTATTGCTTTAGGTGAAAAAAAAGTGATTACTGTGGATGATAAAGAATATAATTTAAGTATTTACATCCTTGAACCGGATCAAGTAAAATTGCAGTTGGATTCTTTCAAAAGCAACTGGATACCTGAATTGGGAAATTATACTTTTGGTTCAGTTGGGGTGAATATTTTTGTGAGAGGGATTTTCTTTCAGTCATTTGAAGGAGGAAAAAAAGAAGTGACGTATGAAGTGAAATGAGTCGGTTGAGAATTCAAGACTAGGTAACTGTTTAGCTTTACGAAGCGTAGGGCGGACTTGACCCTGATTTGAAGCGAGAACAACGGTATTCTGTATTGGCAGGTGCAACCATAGGTTAATTCATAAAAGAAAATTTAACGAAAAAATATAAATGGTTGCACGAGCTGAAAGGTAGGGACTTGCCAGAGCTCGCCAGACGATGCTATGGCTCGCTCATGTCGCCGCCCTACGCCTAAAGAAGCGCCACTATCTTCTCGCTTTTGCTGTGATTTTTGATAGCTGACATTCCCCGGATTGGACAACCCCCTTGTCAGCTCGATGTACATATCGAAGAAGCTCGACCTGAGGATAGTGGCGCTTCAGAAAGCTAATCAGTTACAAGACTACAAAACATTTATTTACCTATAAAAAATCCTTTCTGTATGTCTCAAGTGCCAAAACTCTTACTTCTGATTCTTGACGGCTTCGGCTATCGTAAAGAAAAAGAGGGAAATGCAATCGCTTTAGCTAATACCCCTCATTGGGATAAACTATGGAAAGAAAATCCCCATACTTTGTTGGAAGCCTCCGGTTCAGCTGTTGGGCTCCCAGAAAGATACATGGGTAATTCTCAGGTTGGACATCTTACACTGGGAGCAGGAAGAATAGTTGATTCTGATTTGATGCGGGTGAATAATGCAATCAAAAATAAATCATTTTTCAAAAACCCTGCGTTAGTTGAAGCATTTCAACAGGCAAAAAAAAATCTTAGAAAAGTACATCTGATGGGCTTGTTAAGTGATGCAGGAGTGCATTCGCACATAAATCATCTTTTTGCTTTGCTGGAGATGGCGAAAAAACAAGGCGTACAGGACGTGTATGTACATGTGTTTCTGGATGGCAGAGACACTCCGCCTAAATCGGCAAAGAAATATCTGCAATTACTCCAAGATAAATTGCATGAACTTGACGTGGGAAGACTTGCAACCATGATGGGGCGTTACTATGCAATGGATCGAGATAACCGCTGGAATCGTGAACATAAAGCATATGACTGTATAGTAAATTGCAAAGGAAGAAAGGAAAGTGATCCTTTTCAAGCATTAGAGAAAGCATATCAACGAGGGGAAAATGATGAGTTTGTGCAACCAATAATTTTTACACGAACGTGCGTAGTTGAAGAACATGACTCGGTAATTTTTTTTAATTTTCGTTCAGACAGAGCTCGAGAATTAACTCGTGCATTTGTTTGGGGAAAATTTAAAGAATTTCAGCGCAAGAAAATTATCGGACTGCACTTTATAACCCTGGCACAATATGACTCGCTTGTAAATTGTCCGGTAGCTTTTCCTCCTGAAATACCTGAGAAAACGCTTGGAGAAGTTATTTCTCTTGCAGGTCTTTCTCAACTGCGCATAGCAGAAACTGAAAAATGGGCCCACGTAACGTATTTCTTTAACGGATTATGTGAATGCATCTTTCCCCATGAGCATAGAATACACATACCAAGTAGAAAGGTTACTACTTACGACAAAACCCCAGAAATGAAAGCAAAAGAAATAGTAGATGTTTTGTTGATGCAGAAAGACAAACATGATTTTTTTGTTGCAAATTTTGCCAATGGAGATATGGTAGGACATACCGGCAAGATTAAAGCAACGATACGAGGGGTGGAAGCGATTGATCGTGAGATCGGCAGGATTGCTGCTAAATTTCCCGGGATAATTTTAATTACTGCCGACCACGGAAAGTGTGAACAGATGCAGGGAGCTACGATAACTTCACATACGACTAACAAAGTGCCGCTGATTATTATCTCTAAAAATAAATTGAACTCTAAAAGTAAATTGAAATTTCAGATTAAAAATGGCGGTTTGGCTGATGTTGCAACGACAATTTTGAATTTGCTGGGATTGAAAAAGCCAAAAGAAATGAAAGGAAAAAGTTTGCTGAGAATGGGTTAAATTATCTTGTACGCTTCACTTTATTATCGTCTGCAAATCTTTTTTTAGGGGCTTTTTGTTCAGAAAAGAATTTTTTAAGGCAATAAGTTTCTGAGTTTCTTTTTCGATTTTTTGTAATTCCAGCAGTCCTTTTTCTGTCATTTTTATCAGGTGGCTTTCATAACTAAGGCAATTCTTCTTCTTCTCTAGTGTTTCCAGATTGAGGTATACTGCACGCTCTTTTTTTGCAAAGATTCCTGAGTTGAGGAGAACTTCAATAAATTTCTTTTTGGAAGTTCTCAGTTGCAGGGGCTTTTCTACCAACGGCTGATTTAACGCCTCGTAGAATTTACCTAAAGCGTAGAGCATCTGTTTCTGAGTAGGAGTAAGTTTGAGGTGTGGCATGACATAAGAGATAGATGGAATGAAGTATAAAAGAATTTATAGAGTAAAAGAGTAATTATTTGGCTGTGAAAGAGTAAAGCTTAAAAACTGTTACATCTTTCTTTTTAGTATATTACAAAAACAGAGGTGTGCACATGAAATTAGTTCTTACAAAAAAACCAAAGAATGTCACCATTATTGAAGGCTTTCCCGGATTTGGATTAATTGGTACTATTGCTACTGAATTCTTAATGGAGCATTTAGAAACTGAAAAAATCGGCATTGTGGAGATGGATGAAGTTCCTGCTATGATTGCCATTCATCAAAATAAAGTCATTGAACCAGTATCCATCCATTATAACAAAGAATACAATTTAGTATTAGTACATGCGATTAATGTAAACAAAGAAATGGCGTGGAAATTAGCAGAAGTAATCGATCAACTTGCGAATGAATTGCAGGCAAAAGAAATAATTTCTCTGGAAGGCGTAGGTTCACCTAATCCTGCAGGAAGCAGAGTATTTTATTATGCAACGCAAGATGGAGCTGCAAAAAAGAAAATGGGAACACAAGTTACTCCGTTGATGGAAGGTATTATTGTCGGGGTTACTGGTGCTTTATTAGCAAAGCATATTAAAACCCCAGTGATAGCTTTGTTTGCAGAAGCAAAAAGCAATTTGCCAGACAGTAAGGCGGCAGCGGAGATTATTAAAGCGCTTGATCTCTATACAGGTTTGAAGGTTGATCCTAAACCTCTGTTAAAACAAGCTGAAGCATTTGAAGAAAAATTAAAAGATATTATTCAGAAAGGTCAGCAAGCGGAAGATATTCAAGAGGAAAAGGAAAAAAAGCTGGGGTATGTGGGATAAATTTACTTGTGGGTTTAAAGTGAAAGTTTTTTTTCTTTTTTTCGTAATTGTTTAGCTTTACGAAGCGGAATACTGGCCCGGCCAAGAAGTGAGGGGCGAACTACGATATGCCGTATTGGTGGGTGCAACCCATACTATTAACTTCTAATTCTTCGTATGATTGCTGTAACAAGGTTGCACGACCAGAACGGCCCGCCAGTATTCCGCCGTAGAAGCAGCACCGTCTTCTCGCTTTCGATATTTTTATCGGTTACTGACATTTCCCGGATGGAGCTTCCCCTTTGTCAGTTCGTTGTTAATCTAGAAGAAGCTCGACCTGAGGACGGTGCTGCTTCAGAAAGCTAAACAATTACTTTTTTTCCAAACCTTTAAATAATTCTTTCTTATCATTCTAATAATGAACATTAAAACTCTCACAAAAAAACTCCTTGCTTTAGATACTAAGAAAGCTATTCGCTTTATTATCTTATTCGGGAGTACAGCAAAAGGAAAAAATACTCCTCTTTCCGATATTGATCTTGCAGTATATTATCAAGGCAATAAAAGTGAACGTTTTAAATTTCGAGTTAATGCATCGGGAGAACTGCCAAACAAAGTAGACCTGCATATTTTTCAAGACCTTCCTGTTGCCGTACAAAAAGAAGTTCTGGGAGGAAAACCGATTTATTATCAAGATTACCAATTTATGTTTGAACAATATATGGCGGTAATAAAAGAATTTAACACATTTGAAAAATATTACAACCAGTATCTTCATGAATTGAGACAAGGGGTGGGAGCATGATGGAATTAAAAGATAGAATCTTGCTCAAATTAAGTCGCATGAATACTTACTTAGATGAATTAGAAGAATTGTTACCTCAAGATGAAGAGGATTTTATCCACGACTTAAAAACCAAGAGAGCTTGTCAAAAGACCATAGAAGCAGTAATTGAAGAAGTACTAGATATTCTTTCCATGCTGGTTTCATACTTTAAACTTGGACTGCCAGAAAGTGAAGATGATATAGTGCGCATCGCAGAGAAGAAAGGCATCATCTCTTCAGAGTTAGCTGCAAAAGTGAAAAGCATGAAAGGTTTCCGTAATATTTTAGTACACAAATATGGCGAGATTGATGATGAAGAAACCTACATTTTTCTGACGCATGAACTAAAAGATTTTGCCGCTTTTGAAAAAGAAGTGAAACAGTATTTGAAGAAGAAATGATTTTTTGCTGATTACTTCTTCTTTCTTTTCTCCCAAATAACCGTCAAACCTGCTCCTATTGCGAAGTAAACTCCCAGCAGAAGAAGAATCATAATTATTGGAAAGATAAAAGTTTCACAAAGTGACTCAGATGGACAAAAAGAACCTAATGCCCCGCCCTCAATGAAAAAATGTGATAAAAATAGAAATCCATGTCCAGTAAACAAGGTTACTTGCCATACCCAATCCGGTGTACTTCAAGAAGCAGCAATTTGTTCCACATACATTTTTTCTGTGAGAGGAAAATAGACTAAAAGATAAACTAAAAATAATGCAATACAAACAATTATTCCGAGAATTCCTCCTTTAAACCAAGCAGGTCTATCTTTAAGCAATTTTTTCATTATCACAAAGAAAGATAAGGTGCTTATAAACTTTACTTTTTTTGAATTATTAGACGCACATAATTATTTCGGTTTAAAAATATGCTAGAAATACTTAAATGTTTCATTCGATATTTAAAATAAAATATTTTATCAAAGAGTGCGCGTTTAATAAAAAATTTAACCCGAAAGATTTAATAATTTCTTAAATTATTTATACTAAAATAAAGCAACCTTTAAAAACATTGATTCCCACTTTTCTAAAACTTTCAATCAACACCTAAATTTTTCAGAATCATCCAAACACATTGCCCATTTTTTCTTTCAATTCATAATCCATCTCAGAAATACTTTTAGTACCATACAAATCCATAGTAGTTTTAAAAGAAAGATGCCCCAAAACGCGCTGAACGACCTCCAAGCTCAATCCACGGTCCTTCAATATCCTGGCACAACTATGCCTAAGAATGTGAGGATTGATGTTCTTGAGTTCTGGAATGGGATTGTGCAACTGTGCTCGATGCCCAGCTTTGGCCACAATTCGGTTGATTTCCGTAGTTGAAATATGCCCTTCGTTGTTAAGACTAGAAACTGCAGGAAATAAATACCCTTGCTTTGCGCCGCCCAAAACATATTGCACATAGAGCTTGAGATCTTCCTGCAATTGATCAGAGAATACTGTGGCCAGCCGGTAAATGCTTTTTTTGCCCATGATTTGAATTTTATTAGTAGTAAAGTCAATTTCTTCAATTTTTATCTTTGCCAATTCAAACCGCCGCAAACCACAATAAGCAAGAAGTTTGATGATAACTTTGTCTCGCAGTTTCTCTGTATGTTTGATAAGAATTTTAATTTGTTCTTCGGACAAATGGAATTGGCTGCGGGAATGACCTTTTTTAGTAAAAGACCCGGTTTCGACGTTTTTTTTATTCATCACCCCTTCCATTTTCTTAAGAAATGTAATGAATTATTTAAATGTTACCTTTTTAGCCAATTTTATTACTTTTTTTGTAATATTCTGTATAAAGTATGACATAATGCGTTGAAGAGGGTTTTTTGGTAGTTTCAGCAGGGATATTTTACAAATATTTTATTCAAATTAAAATATAATCTTTGTTCTGAAAGTTTTAAGCATAGATTAAAATTTTAAGAGAAGAGTAAGTCTTAATTTTTGGAGTTCAATCTGCATCTTTCAGTAAACCATTATACACTTTTTGCAAGTATTTTCCCAACACCATTAATTCTGCTAGAATTGTTTTAGGCTCTGTTTGAAGAATTTCCGCTAATCGATTAATCGAATCCCTCGCATTTGCGCGCAGAGTTATAGTTAATGGTTTGTCTTCAGTCATTTTTTAAACCTCCTTGTTAATCTTGATTGTTTTTAAAATATAAATTTTAATTTTTGCTTAAATTATCTGCTTCGCGGATTCTAAAACATATAAGTACTTATTAAATAATCCGTATGCGAAATAAGCAGTTTTTATTTGTAAATTTCTTTGCTAAAACAAGAGGTAACTAGAGAGAACTTTGCATAATTGATATTTTTAAGGCAAAGTTCTCTAAGAGACTTTGAAATAGTCGTGATTTTGGCATTACCAAACGAATGATGTGCCAAAATCCCTATTTTTCAAAGTTCTCTAGAGAAATAATTTTATCTTCTTTCCTTAAAAAGTAAAACGCAATTATTTTCTCCAAGATCTTGAAAATTAATAACAGAGTAACTGCCGCCAAGTGCAGGAGGAATGGTTTTTTTCTCTGAGCAATCAATAAAATACCTTAACCCAGGATTCATAACAAAAGTAACTGCATATTCTTTTTTTTCTCTCACTACTTCTTGATTTTCGTTAATTACTTTTTTTTTCTCAAAGCCGGCGAACTTACAAGGTCTTCCACTAGCATCTTGAAAACCCAACACATAAAAAGGTTCTTTTTCAAATGCAGGATCGTTTTGTTGCAAACCAGGAATTTTAACTGTTTTTTCTTTTTTTTCCAG
>JACPNC010000046.1 GCA_016185685.1 Candidatus Woesearchaeota archaeon
GCCGGAAAAAAAACAATCGCTCCAACTCCTTGGAAAAGAACTTTTGCAAAAAAATCCACTGGAAATGAAAAAGAAACAGCTGGAAGAAATGTTTCTTAAAATCACCTTTATGATTACTAGAAATGAAACTTTGCTTAATCAATCACAGCAGATACAGCAAAAAGTAGGTATTCTTGAAGAATGTCCTACCTGTGTACAAAGAGTTACGCCAGAACACAAACAGCGTATTTTTGAACAAGAACAGCAGAAAATTAACCAGGCGCAAGAATTACTTAATGAATCACAGCAAAAATATGCAGAGATCATACAGCAGAGAAAAGAAACGGATGAAGTCCTGAAATATTTACTGCAAAAAGAATACTTTTTCAATAAAATAAGCATAGAAATCACTAATTTAGAGGAGAAAGAGACTAAACTGCAACAAACAAGTGTACAACAGGAAGAACTCCAACAAAAATTATCGCTTATGTACAGAGAAAAATTGCTTCTGAAAGAAGAAACTTATCTTGAGCTTGAAAAAAAACTAGAAGAATTGCGATCACAAATGCAGCAGCTTCTTCTCAAAGAACAAAAAGAAAAACAACTGCAGGAATTGAAAGAAAATGCGGCGCTACAGGAAAGAAATATAACGGAAGTCAAAGAACAATGCCAAAATCTGGAACTGGCTTTACTTACATTTCCAGAAATAAAAGAAAATATACTTTTATTACACTCACATATCCAACAAATAGTGCAACAAGAGAAAGAAATACTCCTTATGGAAAGAGAATACACTACCCATCTTCAGCAAAGGGAAAAACAATCCCAAGAGATCAACAAACAAGTTACACAAATGCAGCAAGAAAAAAGAGAATTACTAAAAACACAAAAAACATATCATTGGTTGGAACAATTCTTCCTCCCTTTAACAACAACTATTGAAAAACATATTCTGATAAGTATCCATAGGCATTTTAATAAGCTCTTTCATGAATGGTTTTCTCTGCTGATAGACAATGAACAAATAACTGCCAGGATCGATGATGCATTTACTCCCATTATTGAACAGGATGGCTACGAAATTTTCTTTGAACATCTCAGTGGAGGGGAAAGAACTTCCGCAGCGTTAGCATATCGTTTGGCATTAAATAGAGTAATTAATGATGTGATTCATCAGATAAAAACAAAAGAACTGTTTATTTTAGATGAACCTACGGACGGGTTTAGTTCAGAACAGCTGGATCGCGTGAGGGAAGTATTGCAAAAATTACAGTTGCAGCAGCTGATTATTGTTTCTCATGAGTCAAAAATAGAAGGATTTGTAGAAAGTGTGATGCGAGTGCAGAAGGAAGGAGGAGAGAGTAAAGTGGTTTGTTGAAATGTTTGTTAAAATTATGGTCAGGAATAATTCTTTTCGTGAAAAACTTGCATCCGCAGGTTTATATAGCTTATAATTTTCCAAAAATCATGCGCTCAAAAAATTATATTTTACCTTATGCATTTCTACTTTCTTTTTGCGGAACAGATCCAGAACTTTTTCAAGATAAGGGACCAGAAAACAACAACAACAACAACCCAGTTCAAATGCAACAAGATTCTGGTCAACAAATAGTTCCCTCTGCAAAAGAATGTAACGTAGAAAATTGTGGTGAGGTAGGTTGGTTTAATCCACCATTTGAAACAGACGGTCCAGTCATCCGCTTTACAACAGTTACCGGTTCTTTGGAAGAAGAAATCATCGTTAACTTTCCGGCATATTGCGGAACGTACGCCATTAAATTTCGCTGCACCGGACCGGAATATGCAACGCTTCCAGAACATCCTCCTTTAGACCAATGTTATCTTATCAATGATTTTCCTTTAGCTAGAGTTGCCGCTGAAGCAGAGGCGGCAGGACAAGAAGCCCCTATTTACTATTTTGGAGGGGAGCCGGGAATTATGATTTTGCCGGAAGAATGTATTGCTTTAGAAAATAACGTGCAAGTGCTTTTAGTTTCTTTCGAACCACCAACAGAACGATATCGAGGCACATTAGAATTTTGCTTAATTAATCCTGATGTAGAACGACCGTATGAATGCAATGAAAATCAAGATTAAAATGAACTCATTAAAAAAAATGATCGGACTTGCTGCCATAGTAACCGCACTCTCCAGCGCCAGTTGCAGCGAGGAAAAACTCTTCCATGTAGAATCACCACGACCATCACAAGAAAAAAATCCCCCAATAACTCAACCTTCTGAAACAGCAGACCCAGACATCGAACCGCCTTCCTCACCAAGTCCAGAATATATTCCACCGCAACAAGAATGTAGAAGGTCAAATTGCGCAGCAGATTATCTTATTGACGGTATCCTGGGAAGAATCACGCAAGAAATTATCCAAGTTGCAGAAATGCAAGAACAATGGTACACCCTTCGACTTTATTGCATGGGTGGCTGTTTTGCGAGTCAGCCTCCCCCCACCTCTCCAGTTCCTTACGGTCCTGATACTTGGGCAAACCAACAGTGTTACTTAGTAAATGATTACACTTTTTCTCAACTTACAGAAGATAATCCGGAAGCAGGAGGATGGTTTTTCGACAGCGAGCCGGCAGTATATGTTCCATTAAATGATTGCCTGCCTTTGCCAAACAACGTGCAGTTTATGCTTCTCTACGCTGACATTCCTTATTATGACGGCAACCCTATACCTGCCTACGAAGGAGAAATAGAATTTTGTCTTATTCCGCATGGAGATGTTGTGCTGAGTGAGTGAAAAGGGAGTTCTTTTTAAGAAATTATTTTTTAATAAGTTACCTCAATTTTTCACTATTTTTCTCAGTTCTCTTAATCCTCGTTGCAACAATTTTTTCTTTTTCTCATGCACCCCATGGTAAATCCAACTGAGATACATTGCATCGTGATACAACTGTGAACGCGATAAAAAAGAATGGTCTTTTAAGCCGTTATACTCATTGTAAACCGTGGTAACAAATTTTTCTCCAAGCTCCCAAAGCCAAGCAAAGTCGGCTGCGGGATCTCCTAAAGCACTATCGCCAAAATCAATTATTCCCTCTACTCTTCCATCTTTTACAAGAATGTGATCCTTTGAGAGATCATAATGAAGAAGGGCAAGACGCGGCACGGAAATATGAGCATAACCCTCTATAAATTTCTCCACAAATATTTTTTCTTTTTCAGAGAGAACAGAGAAAATCTCTTTTTTTCTTTTTTGATATGCTCGTATTTGTTTAGAAATTGGCCATTCTTCAGAAAATCCCATCTTTCTTGCTTCTCGGAGAGGAAAATGGTGGAGCAGAGTTAAAAAATGAGCTAGCTGTCTTGCAATTACTTCCTGTGTAAAAGAATCGAGGTTGCCATACAAATTTTTTGTAAGCCAGTGACCTTCCTTTTTCTTATAACCTCCAAAAAGATAATTTTTTGCTACAAAAGTATAACGAGGAACAGAGACTTGCGTCATTTTAGAGAAACTGCTTAAGAATTTTATCTCTCGTTTAAATGTTTGAACATACTTCTTACTCTTAGGAAAGCGAAAAACCATAGAGTCATTAATAAAAACAACATCATGATCAGATCCATGCGTAAACAATCGAGAGGAATAAATTTTCAGTTTTGGAAACTCATTGGATATTTTTTGCAGATACTCTTTTTTTAGCTGAGATGCGTCTTTCTTCATTTTTTACTTTCCTTTCACCACTCCTTCCAACGCTTTCATCGCCACTTCAACTTGATCGTCACTGGGTTCTTTAGTAGTAATTTGCTGCAGCCAAAGGCCGGGAAGCACAAACAATTTCATCAAAATATTTTTCTGAAATCTATCGCCTAATTTCAATAATTCATATCCTAATCCGGCAATTATCGGCAGTAGAATAATTCTTCCTCCCAGCTTCACCCACCATGCACCATCAACAAAAGAATAGAAAAAAACAGACAGCAACAGGACAATAAACAAAAAAGCAGTCCCACAGCGATGATGAATGCGGGAATAATGCTGTTGGATGTTTTTGATATTCAGCTTTCCACCTGCTTCGTAACAAGCGATGGTCTTATGCTCTGCTCCATGATATTGAAACAATCTCTGGACATCTTTCATGCAGGAGATAACCAATAAATAGCCTAGAAAAATAACTACACGAAAAATACCATCTAAGATATCAAACAAAAAACCTTCCCCTGCCAAAAAACGAGCAGCAAAAAAAGGCAAAGCAATAAAAACAACTGCACCAATCAATAAAGAAAATGCAAGAGTGCCAAATAATTCTTTCTTGCTCATCTGCTCTTCTTTTCCTAACTGCTGATTACCGCTCCAAATAAGCGCAGAAATACCATCAAAAAGGGTGAAGAGCAAACCCACAATACCGCGAATAAAAAAATACTTTGCCCATTTGGGATAATGCTTAGTTTCTTCACTTCTCAATTTTATTTTTCCATTGGGTAATCGCACAGCTACGGCAAAACGCTTTTGGTTGCGCATCATTACCCCTTCTACAACTGCTTGTCCACCGATATGCATAAAAGATAAGAAGAATGAGAGTTATATAAATGTGACGATTCATATCGACTTTTCCGTCTCCGATTCTAGATTTTCTTCTTCCAACTCATCTTCAGGAGCAACCACTTCCAATAATTTCTGCAACCCAAACAGCACTTCAAGCCCTTCTGGCGTAGATTCTTCTTTTCCAGACCATTGAAGCACTCGAGAATACAACCCAAATTTATCTACCGCTTCATTCCACCAGAGTGCTTCACCATAATAATTTTGAGAAAGAGCAAGATATTCTTTTGCTGTTTTGTAATCCATATCTCCTGTGGCCAAGATAGCTGAATAGAGAGCTTCTCTTCCTGCATTTTCATAACGTTGAGCAGTTACAGAAGCCCCTATTTCTCCTCCAGCCCACACGCTGATGCTTCCAAAAATTCGTACCCAACAAAGCTTTTTTCCAGCGGTTCATAAGTATATTAATGATATACAAAGAGTATTTTGCTCTTAAAAGCTTCGGCGGAGAATTTGCTCAAAATACACACATTTTATAAAACTCAAAGATTTATCTTCTAAGATGAAAAAATACAGAAAAATATTCTCGGTATTGGTATTGTTAACACTGTTACTTTCTATCATTCTCTCTGGCTGTAAAGAGATACAAAAAGCTCAATCTGAGCAACAAGTACAGCAAAACCAAGAACCCGCCGTTCGTGAAGTAAAAAAAATCCAACCAAAAGAAGAAGAAGAAGTGCAAAGAATTCCCGCACCAAATCTTGTGCCAAGTCCAACACCAGTAGAAAACAAAACAGCCTTAGAAAATAAGCAAGAAACTCCCGCAGAAATTCCAGCCGGAAGCATAGCTTTATTTTTTACAGAAGGATTAAGCAGTATCAAAAAACGCCTGCCGGTGCAAGTGCAATATACGGACATTGAAGGCGGAGGGTATGCAACGGATATTCGCTGGGAGACAAGCGTGAATGCCATTGTGCGTTATCTGCCGGAGTTAGAAAAGGTAGATCTCCTTAAGAAAGCAACTTCTGCCTCTTGGAGTCAAAATGTACTCTATCCTTTTACTACCGCAGGAAGATTTTTTGTACTGCGAGATTGGGGTTCAGACTGGGATGCAGATAATAGCCAGTGGACTTTGTACGAGATAGATGCAAAAACAGGCGAACAGTTAAGTGAAACAGGATTTAATACTGATTCTTTTGCAGTAGTGGGTAATAAAATATATCTTTCTACCGGAAGAACTACTGATTTCTATGGAAGAGTTACCAGCTACGGCAAATTGGAAGTGATGAATTTAGGAGAATCTTCCAGTTATAATGCTCGAGAATTGTTGAAGTACAGTGAACAGAATCCCAGCGGAACTTTGTACGGCGTTGGCGATGGTTTAATGGCGGTTTCTTGGGATTATATGGGAGAACAAATGGTGATTGATATTTACTCCATAAATCCTGATTCTGGAATAAGAACAAAATTATATGAAAATTTGATGGTTGATGATTTTTCTTTTAGCAACATTTACCCCGGAAAAGATGCACTTTACATTCTTACTAAAAACGGCAATAAAGTGTTTATCAACCGCTATCCTCTGCTAGGTGAGCCGCAAAGTCTGCTGGAAGTTGAATTAGAAGGAGAAGAACAAAACGTATATGTGGCAGAAGATGATGAGCAGTTAGGCATCTTTATTGCCAGAAAAGACTGGAAAGTACATTCCATGATTCTTTATGACTTAAAAACAAAAGAAAGTAGAGGTATAGTTATTGAACCTTTTTCAGTAGATGCGAGTTTTAATCGGGTGGGATTTCCCTTTTTGGTGATAGAATGAGAAAAATAAAAAGATGATTACTTATTCCTTTCTGTATAAGTGTAAATGAGAAATATGCACTCCAGCGTATCTTTCACCATTGATGGTATAGTTTCTTTCCCGGAGAAATCCTCTTTCTCTTAGAAGTTCAGAAAGATCTTGGAGAGTCATTTCCGGGGGTACTTGTGGTCCATGTAAAACTAAAACTTCTCCCATTCTACTTTGTAAGGTTTCTTTTTTAAGTTCTTTAGGACAACTTCCTAAGACATATTCTCCTTCCAAAAACTTAGCAATTGCAGAAAGGTCTAGCGTCATAATTATATTTAATAGGGGATGGAACTTAAATATATTTGTATATTACACAATAAGTATCAAAAGAGATTTTTAATCTACTAAGAATTTTCTTAAGTTTACTGAGCTTGCTTTAAGACTGCTGCTTTTTGAGGTTGAAGAGCTTCAATAGTTCCAGCTGCTTCACCAGCAGTATTTTCTACAATAGGATTTATTTCTCCTTCAGCAATTCTGGCAAAATCCACCAAAAGGTTTAAATAGTTCTAATTAGTAACGTATGTTCCATAATGAAACCGAAAGTTACGAAAAAGTACCTTGGACTGCTCATTCAGAACTCACAGCAGAGAGTTTTAGAAGTTCTATTTCGCCATCCTGAACAAGAATTCAGTTTATCCGATATGGCAAAAGAGGCAAAAGTTGCTAAACCGCATATTGGAGCAATCCTTGCTAGCTTAGAGCAACTAGGATTTATTACTATTGTAAAATTAACTAAAATATGGAGGATTAAAGCAAATCAACAGAACGAAAATTTTCTCAAAAGCAAAATTGTATATAACCTCAATTTCATTTATCAAAGTGGATTAGTAGAGTTTCTTATAGAACATTTTGGCAACCCTAAAGCAATAGTGCTCTTTGGGAGTTTTAGGAGAGGTGAAGACTTTTCTACATCAGATATTGATATTGCCATTGAAACAGATGAAACCGAGGAATACAAAACAATTGGATTGCGAATACTCTCTGATTTTGAGAGAGAGATCGGTAGAAAAATACAACTACACTTATTTAACAGAAAAAATGTTGATATTCACGTTTTCAATAATATTGCTAATGGAATTGTGCTTTCTGGATTTTTGGAGGTGAAAGCATGAACAAAGAAAGAATAGAACAGTGGGTAAGAGGAGATCAGCTAAGGAAAAAGTCTTTAGACAAAGAAAAAGTGAAGTCAATTATTGAATCTTCAATGACCAATATGGGCATTGTTAAATCAATTCCCTTGAGTGAACAAAGCGCCATTCTTATTTTTCGAGAAACCTACGAATCCATACGACAGCTCGGAGATGCGCAATGGTGGCTGCGAGGGTATGAACCAAGAAATCATGAAGTGAGTATGGAAATTTTAAAAGAGATGGACATTAAAGAGAAAAATCGACTCAACCATCTCAGCCGTTTTAAAAGTATCCGGAATGATGCAAACTATCGTGGATTTAAGGTTACTATGGCACAGGCTAAAGAGATTCTTGAGTTTTGGAATACTTGTTCTCAGGAAATAATAGCCTCTTTACTTAAAGAATTGCAATAACCCTCTCTGAACTGCACTTCTCTTTTCAACCCATTCCCCTTCTCATTCTTCCAGCCCTATCTTTAACATAATTCAGCATAATCTCAGGATTCATCACGATTCTTCTGCGCATATAAGCTTGCCCATCTCCTGGCTGGACTTCTAGGGGTAAATATAATCTCACGTTCTCTTGCTGGCGTAATGCTTCGGGCATGATAATATCTTCAAAGGAATAAATCCCTTTCAATCCTTGGTGCTCATATCTGTTTTTAGAAATTCCTCTTGGTTCAATAATCTCTTCTCTGATTCTTCTGGAAAGCTGAATGTCATGGGTAGCTATCCCTACAAAATATCCTGCATCAAATAATTTTTCTACTAAAGTATATAAGCGCTCTTTAGCTTTTTCCGAATTTGTAACAGCAATTTCTGAGGGCTCACGGTAAATTCCTCGGCAAGCACGAATCGTAGTTGAGCTTTTATCAAATCCAGTAGGCAAGTTTTTTGTTAAGAAAGCTTCTACGTCTTCTAAAGTGGTATCCAAACACGATTGTAAAACGATATCTAAAGCCAATCCTTGAACCCACATTCTTCTTGCTAATTTCAACGTAGAATACGTCCAACCATGATCTTCCATATCCATGGTTACGCGAATACTTTCCCGTCTTCCGGCAGAAATTAATTTGGTTACATTTCCATCTAAGCTAAGATTCCCGATTTCTTCCACCTCACAATTTTTTCTAGATGTCAAGCAAAGTGCAGATGGTTTAACAGAAACAGTGAAAGGAGCCATCAGTTCATAATGCTTGACACTTGACGATACTTCTCGAGTCAATTGACCAAGAGATTGAATCAAAGTTGAATAAGACTCAACGTTCTTTTCAACACTTTCTTGATCTTTAACTTCTTCTCCCAGAATATCTAAAGTAGAACAAATCGGCCAGCCGTAACGGATAATTCCCCTGTGGAAAATAATTCCTGCGTTTTCTACTCCTTCTTCTAAGGAATGTCCACCAAGATATTCTTCTCCTAATAAGGAAATCAGTCCCATCTTGTTTTAGGTTTATACTTTATTTAAAAAGATATCTTGTAGATTTAAAGAAGTGTAATCCATAAACTATTTCTCTCAAAAAAAAATCTTTAGCATTAACTCAAAATGGTACTGATAATCTTCTTCCCTGCCTCCATAAGTTTCAAAAACTTCTGCAAAGCGTTTCTTTAAAATTTCCAGCTTTACTTTTCCGGTAGCAACTATGGCTTTGATATCTTCAATATCACGAGTAGTGAAGCGTGCAGTTTTGGTGAGAATTATATCTTCTAAAGAGAGAACTTTTAGTGAAAGATATTTTCCAGAGAAAGGAATAGTTTCTGCCTTTTCCCTATAATCTTTTGGCAATTGCAGGGTAAAAATGTATCCATCCTGAAAAAGATCTACCACAAATGTGGTGCTAACTGCGAATTTCTTAAACTCAGAAAAGTGCTTCCCAGAAATGCAAAAATCTACGTCAAGAGTAGATTCTTTTAGTCCTAAAAGAGTCAAGGCAGTTCCACCCACTGCAATCAAAGTCATCTTCTGTGAAAGTTTTTGATCTACTTCTTGCAGCCAATGCAATAAATCCTGAGAGGGGATCATAGATATGTCCTCGCTGCGGCTTTAAAATCTTCATCAAAAAATCTTCCCAAAAGATTCCATGAGATCATTCTTGGAGAACTTGACTGAACTAAGAACTCTTTATATTCTTCACCCAGATTCAGATTTTCGCCCAAAAGATGTGGTTCTTTCTCTTTAGTCCTGCGGAGATATTCCAGAATATTTTCAAGTTCTTTCTTCTTCTTTAAGGTAAAAGCAATCTCCAAAAGAAAACCCAATTGATTTTTCAAGTTCCAGCGGGTTGCCATTTCTAAAAGTGAGAAGAGGTCGATCTTATTTTTTAATAACAAGATGGGAATTGCTTCAATGAATCTTGCTTCAGGAAATGAGAGAAGAATGTGCACAATCAACTCTTCCAGAGAAATTTTTCTTCCTTTGCCAGAAGCATAGGGAATAATGAGTTCGTAACCAAAACGGCTTAAATTAAAAATTATATCCGATCTGCTGATACCTTGTTTTTTATTATTAATTTCTGATAAGAGACGGAGTGGCGCAAGAGCTTGGATGGCTCTTAGTTTTGGGCGGATGGAAGCAGAGAGATAATTGCGTTCAGTCTGTGTTAAGCTCTTGCCAGCTCTTTTTTTCATCAAAGTTTCTATCTCTCGATCTCCAAAGAGAAGGCGGAGAGATTCTTGGTTGGATAATGGGTTTTCAGGCATTGTACTTATTAAAATAGGTATGGAATATATAAATGTTTCTAATAGATAATAAAAACACCGCAAAGTTTAAGCAGAGGTAACGGAAAAATAGTTTTGTTAGTTAAAGCTAAAATTCCAAATTGGCAAGAGTTAGAGAAAGAGGTAAGTAATTGTTTAGCTTTCAGAAGTTAGGCAAAATCATCTTGGCCATTCGCTCGGTTTGCTTTCAGATAATCTTGCTATATAATAAGAAAATTTGTTAATCGATGAAGCAAACCAATAATTTTATGCAAGCAATCTTTGTTCCTCGCTCATCTTTAGGCCATGACGACGATTTTGCTTCAAGAAGCTAAAC
>JACPNC010000004.1 GCA_016185685.1 Candidatus Woesearchaeota archaeon
AGCAGAGATAAAAGAAGAACAACTGCCACCAAGAGCAACAACAGCCAATTCTCTTTGATTTTTTTCAATTGATCTTTGAATGCCATGCTAGAAAGCAAAACTTACTGAGATATAAATGTTACGATAAGTGCGGAAATTGTTGAAGTTATCGCTTGATTTAAATAGTTGGCTCTTTTAGAGGAATCATGGGCAAAAAAATTCTGTTTGTTTTACTCTTGATGATAGTGTTAGCATTGCCTTTTCTTCCTTCAGTTTTTTCCATGGAACAAACTAATCCTGAACTAAATTGCTTTGAAAAGCAGGCAGCCAATTCTTTATCAGCAAGTGAAAGAGAAGCAATAGCAGAGAGGAGGCAAATTGAAAGAAAAAGATTGTGCGAGTACGCACCAAACCCAGAGCAATGTAAACAGTGTGTTGAAGAGCTATTAACCTATGCATGGAGAAGTAACAACTTAAGGAGCGGTGATCCACTATTTCAAAGAAGTTTTATCATAGATTTCTTATTGCTTTCAAGTGTAAGTTTATCAAGTTTATCTTTTCTTTACTTAATTTCTTCAGCATTTTTTTTCCTTGCTAAGAGAAAATTTTTGTTTTCAAAGAAATTATTTTATGCAGTGCTTGCTTTGTTTGTTATTTTGATAGTAATCATTCTCATAATTCTCTTTGGCTCCTCCAAAAGAGTATTCCTATAACCATGCCAAAATCCAACTTCCTTTTAATGAACTTTAAACAATTTAAATCTAAATTATTTCCCATAAAACCTCTTGCATTTCTATTAGTCTTCGCTTTTCTTTTATTTCTTTTATTTCTTTCACCTTCCTCTCTTGGAAGTGCTCCTGTTCTTGAAGACGAATACGTTTGCTTTCGAGAGCAAGTGGGCGTTTCAACGGTTTTTGGAACAATAGATCCTAATGAAATCTGCAACTATGCCCCCAATCCAGAACTATGCAGACAATGTGTCCAAGAGCGCCGTGATGAAATAGCAACTAAACAAGCAAAAGGTAATCTGATTGCAATTTCTTATTTTGCTTTGTTGGGGTTATCTTTTTTTTATTTAATCGCCGCAATAGTTCTACTGGTTAAAAAAAGAAAATTTTTAATTTCAAAACCATTTTTTTATATGGTGCTGATATTTTTTTTAATTTTGATATTGGCTTTTTTAGCGACTACTCAAATATCTTTTGCTAATGATTTGTAACTTCCCATGCCAAAATCCAATTTCCTCTTAGTAGACTTGAACGAACCAAAAACCAAGAAGCTCGCCGAGACTATTACCTCCGAAACTAGCAGAAAAATTCTTAATCATTTAGCTGAAAGCAGCGAAGATACGGAAACAAAAATATCCGAACTTCTGCATATCCCATTAAGCACGGTGCATTATCATCTGCAAAAATTACAAGAGGCGGGATTGATAAAAGCTGGAGAGTTTCATTACAGCCCGAAAGGAAGAGAAGTAAATCATTACAAATTAGCAAATAAGTACATTATTATTGCTCCCGGAAAAGTAAGTGGATTGAGAGATAAACTAAAAGGTCTGTTGCCAGTTGCTTTGGTAATACTGGGAATCAGTGCATTGATTGGAATTTTAAATGGGACTACACAAAATGCGTTCAAAGCAACCGCACAAGAGATGGTTGCTGATTCTGCAATGCTATCCATGAAAGCACAAGAAAATGCGATTATGGCCTCACAAATAGCCGTACCAAGTAGGGCACTTTGGTTTTTATTAGGCGGAGTTGTAGCTCTGGGATTGTTTTTACTTTGGATGCTGGTTAGGGAATGGAGAGAATGGAGAGAAAAGAGAAAAAAATTTTAATTAATTTTTTAGATTTTTTTTGGGATAACTTCCATTCTATTTGCAGCTTACTGAAGGGTATAAATAACAGCTTCATTTCTAGCACAAATATGGACACACACCTTCAAAAATTAACTACGATTGCGCTTTTTTTTCTTTTTTTTCTTCCTTCCCTGTTTGCCACAGAAATTTCTCTACCTGGCTACAACTTGCCGGGAAATTACCAATACTATTCCGTCTTTTTCGATGAAGAAGGAGAAGCTGCCGTAACCATAAAATTAGTTCTGCATCTCCCACCACCGCAGTTAGTTTTAGAAATTCCTGGTAATGTTCAACTCTCGGCAGTTTTCCAGGAAATTGCTCCAAATGAAAGACGCTGGGATGCAAAATATCAACCGCTGATGTGGGATCAACAGCTCTCCACGTATCGGATAACTCTGGCCGATCCATTTCAAGAAGAAGTTACTCTGCTTCTCTCCTACAAAACCTCAAACTACGTCCAAAAAGAATTAGGAAACTTTAATTTCATTTTTCCCACTATAAAAATGGCCTCAGCTGTCGACAGTGTCCGCGTAGCGATTACTGTCCAACCAGGACTGCATCTTAAAGATAAAGAAAGTAAAGTACAATACCTTGAAGGAAGCGAAGCGCAATACCAATTGGAACAGTTCTCGAAGTTCTCGATGGTAAAAAATTTCGCTGCTGCAGAAATGAGTGCAATCTCTAAAAGAGTCATGTACGCGCAAGGTATGGTAAACGAAGCTTTTTCCTTAGACTCTTTTGAAAACTTTACAGTTGCTGGAGTGTATGGAAAATCAAAAGCGTGGCTCTATCGCTGGGAAATTATTGGCGGATTTGGCGGTTTCCTTACAGTGATGCTTATCCTCTTAGGAATCTTAAAAAAAGTAAAGAAATTGGATAATCAAAAGATAGAAATTGCTGTTTGGAGTTCTTCCTCCGCTTTATTTTCTCTTGCAGTACTTGCCGGAACTTTTTGGATGATGGATAATCTACGTTATTGGGTAGGCTATCGCTTAGACGGTTTTTTTGCAATGATTTTGGTCTTTTCAACAGGAATAACCATTTTAGCTTTGCTTATCCTGCCTCCGGTATACCTTGGAAAGAAATACAGATATACAACTGGACTCCTCACTGCAGCGTTAACTGTGCTGTGGATGTTGGCGACCAGTTTTCTTTTAATATTTTTCTTTTAAGAGTTTAAAAAAATTACGCAGATTTGAGATGTGTGTCAATTTCTTTAATAAACTCCTGAATATCTCCGTGATCCTCTTGTATGGTTTCATACTCTCTTTCCACATCAATTTTTCCGTAGCGATGCACTAAAAGATTTCTGAATGAAATCAGATCTTTAATTTTTTCCCCAAGCTGTTTGGTAAGGATTTTATGCACCACCAAAGCATCAATCGCTTCGCGGGCATCCAAAGGCTTTTCAAAACCAAACTCCGATATCAAGATAAGAGCAATGTCAGTAATGGTATCAGCAATCAACTCTAAAGTTTTTTCAATACTTCTTCTCAGCACCCTCTTTTCCTCAAAATCATCTTTTGTAGGTAAGTCTTCCAGAAGTTCATCATAATATCTTGTTAATTCATCTAATTTATCTGCAATGCGTCCTTCTGCAGGAAGCCTTATTTTCTTTATCATGATGCCGTACCCCTCATCAGTTCCATGCGCTTTTGGTGATACTCTTTCAAAAAGGCAGCGTAACGGGGATACTCCCGTTCTAAGTAAGGGATTTCTTTAAGAACACGGTAATAATTTTTAGTGAAGATTATTTTTCCTTCACTGATGACTGCTTTTTTTAAATTTAGCGGCAAGTCTTCATAAAAAGAAAGGTCATATTTTTCTGGAAGATTTCTCTGCATCCTAAGTTTTTCTTTCAAGGTAAGTTTTTTCGTAGTGAAGAGGCAGAGATCTATATCACGGAAAGTTTTCTTGTGCAGTGAAGAGCCAAACTGGATAATACTTTCTACCTGTTTGTTCTTAGTGAGAGATTCAAGTTTAGCAAGCATTTTACAGGAGAAGGAGGGGGAAGTATTTAAATAATTACATATTCTTTCTACCTGAGATGAGCAAAACTTAAAGCAGACTTAGCAAAGTTACGATGGGCAGAGGAAGAGAAGCATTACAAGCCTATGAGAAAGCTAAAAAGCAGGAAGAAGCAGAACGAGAGATAGAGAGAGAACTGCTTGAACGAGAGACAATTAAGAAAAAATTAAGAGAAGAAGGAAAAGTTGCTTAACTCACTATTCCCCATAGCAACCACACCCCCATCACCAATATCGCCGCCAATACCAACTTTCTAAACAATTCCTGCGGAATCTTATCTACTAATTTTTTTCCCGCGAAAGCACCAAGCACTGCCACTAACAATAGCCATGGCAGAGTTCCATAAAACTCTCTCTGTAAAAATCCACTGCCTAAGTAGATCGGAATCCGCGTAAAATCTACTACTAGAGCGATAACTGCTAAAGTGGCAATATAAATGTTTTTTTTCAGATGAAAAGACGCCAAGAAAGCCCCTCGCAAAGCACCGCCCGTGCCAATCAATCCGGCAAAAAACCCAGAAAGTATTCCTCCCGTAATTATGCTTTTTTTATTCTTTGGCAAGGAAAATTTTGGCTTCAGAAATGAAATGATAGAAAATAACATTAAAAATATGCCCAGAACTCCTTCTAGCACAGGAAGAGATATTTTTCTCACAAGAATAGCTCCTACTGCTGTCAAAATAATGCTGGGAACACCAAACCATAACAGCAATTTCCAGTTGATGCCTTCACGAAAGAAAGTGATTCTTCCTAAATTACCAAAGACATGAAAAAGAGCGACGAGAATTAATGCTGTAGGAAAATCAACAAAGAATAAAGCTAAAGGTAGAAAAATAGTAGATGAACCAAATCCTGCCAGTGTACCGAAAATTTCTGCAGCGAAGGCAGCAAGGTAGAAGAGTGGTTCAGGCATACGGTCTGTAAATGCATTACCTTTTTATACTTTCTTTTTTTTCTCATGATGAGAAAGAGGTGTTGTTAAAATGAGTGAGCTTAAAATTAAAACAGGAAAAGATATCCCCGCAGAAGATAATCTTCTTTTAACTTTAATTGTAAATTCAGCTTGGAAAGAATTGATTGAAACGGATCAGGAAATGATGGGCAAGCGCCTGAACAGTGGAAATCTCTTTCTTGCTGCTTATGATTTAGCTACAGACGATGATTTAATTTATGGCGTAGAAAAAGGGATCTTTCCTCCAACAACCACGCCAATCCCGGTAGGATTGCTTGAAACTATTGCCATCAAAACTCATGGGTTTTATGAAAATGTTCCTAAAGATTATTTTTCTCTCACCCAAAATGGCTTGTGGCAAGAAGTACCAAAAGATGCTGACACTTTGATAATGGTAGATGTGACTGGTTTACCTACGAGGACGGGAAAGAAAAGTAAAGGTGAAGTAAAAACCATAATCACTCATGCCAAAAATCTGCTTTCAGAACTGCCGTATCGTCATGTTTGGACTTTTACGCCGGATATTGAAGCGGTTAGAAAGTGGCATGAGAGCATGGGCGCGATAGATACGCAATATAAAATTCCTTGCGCAAGACCGGGATGGAAAGTTCCTGCGGTAAATCTAATGGATTATTCGCATTTGATAAAAAAAGATGATATTTTGAGATAATTATCGGATTAACTATTGGATTCCATCTATCTTCTTTTGCACGTCACATAAATTGCTAAGTACAAAATCTGCCTGCAAATCATCTTTAAGCTGTTCATAGGTACGTTTTTTTCCTACCAATATTACTTTTATTCCCGCCTTTTTGCTGGCGGCAACATCAGAGTGGGAATCACCTACATACATCACCTCACTTGGCTTGAGATGGTGTTTCTTTACTATATGCAAAAGATGTTCCACTTTTCCTTTTGGCCCGCCGAGAATTTCATCAAAATATTGAGCAATACCGCAATGGCGCGCTACCTGCTGCACTTCTTTTTTCTCTTCCAGAGAAAGTAGAAATAAAAATTTCACTTGTTTTCTTAATTCCTTAACTAACTGATGGCATTGAAACAGGGGGCAGGTTTGTAATCTTCGTTGGTAATGCTTACCAAAATGATCTTGCAGAAGCTTAAGTTCTTTTCCTGTTGGTTCTCGTTGCAAAAGGTTTTGAAATATCTTTTTAATTTTCTGTTTTCTGTTAAGCGCAATCTTGCGTATTTCTATATATGCGTTATGGAATCCTTTATGTACGCCAAATTTTTTACGGAACATTTCCGCCATTTCCTGCATTTTTTCTTCTTCTGATTCAATGAGCGTGCCATCAAAATCAAATCCAATCGCTTTTATGGGCATAAAAACCACGTAGAATTTTAATCCTTAAATAATTTTTGGTGTAAAAAGTAGGAAATAAAAATGATTTAAGAAGAAAAAAATAAAAAAAAATAAGAGAAAACTTACTTTTTATTACCCATGATTCTAAACATGGTAGTTCCGCACTTAGAACATTTTCCTTTCATTGCTCTTCTGGTCATGCCGCCTTTGCCTTTCATGGTTACTTCTTTGGCGTCAGCCATTTTCTTTTTGTCTTTGCACTTAACACAATATCCTACAACATCTGCCATATTTCAACACCCCATTTTATTTTTTAAATATTTGACACAAGAACGTGGAAACGCTCTTTAAGAGGAAAAAAGACTCTCTGAGCTTAAAAAGCTTTCGGGAAGAAAGCCTTTTGGTTTAAATACTCCTCCCATTTTTCATACGAACATTTATTAGGGATTCCAGTTTAAAATGAATCATGTTTTCTCTCTTTTCCTGGCAGCACAAGATACATAAAATCTCCCCCAGAAACCTTATTCTTGCTTTTCTTGGAAAAATTATTTTTTTGTTTGGTTTTGGAGCATGGTTTGCAGAAGAACTTGACTCATATAGAATAATTCTTCTTTTCTTGGGAACAGTAGGGATTCTTCATTATCTTCTCAATAATCTTTTAGAATGGAAAATGAGAAAAGAAATTAATTACAAAAGCCATTTTTTGGGAGTTTTCAGCGGAGTATTGTTAGTACTTGCTCTTGCTGTTGAGTTTGCGCAACTGAAAAGTGGGTGGCTGTTTGTGGTGGGGGTTCTCTTTATAGTTCCTGCGTTGAGAGAAGGAAGTAGAGGAAAAACTTAAATAATCTTTTCTATTTTAACAGTGTATGATTACAAAAGAACAGATTATTAAAAAACTTGAACTCCGCCGTGAAAAAATACGCTCTTTTGGCGTGAAGAAACTAATGCTGGTGGGTTCTTATGCGCAGGATAAAGCTAATAAAAATAGCGATATCGACTTTGTAGTGGAATTTAAAACAGGCAGAGGCTTATTTGATGATTTTATCCATCTCAATCACTTTCTAGAAGATCTTTTTCATCACAAAATTGATCTTATAGAGAAAGACCTTATCCGTGAGGAGCTTAAAGAATATATCCTTGGAGGAGAAAAACTTGAAGCGAAAGTTTGATCTTTCTACCCTCAAATCCTTTGCCAAAAAAGAACACCAGCGTCTGCAGAAATATTATAACCTCTCTGACCGCAAGCAGTTAAACCTTCCCATAACCGTAAAAATCATGGAAGAGCTCGGCGAGCTGTGCAATGAAGTTCTCGCTAACTCAGGATTGCAGAGAAAAGAAAAATTAGAGAAAATGCAGAAAGATAATCTTGCAGAAGAATTTGCCGACGTCATTTTAACCGCTTGCATCCTTGCAGAGAACATGGGCGTGGATATTGAAAAAGGGGTAAAGAAAAAGATGGAAAAGATTGAAAAAAGATACAAATGAACAAACTCTCTAAAAAAAAATCGCTCTAGTGACTGGAGGAAATAAGGGTATTGGTTTTGCTGTCTGTAAGAAGCTCAAAGAATTAGGTTACTTGGTTATTCTAACTTCAAGAACTAAAAAAGAAGGACTATTCTTCGTAAAACTATAGAGGTAAATACGCTTGCGCCATTTCGCCTCTGCCAACTCTTTATTCCTATGATGCGAAAGAACAAGTATGGCCGGATTGTAAATGTCTCCAGCAGATATGGTCAATTATCTACCATGGAACGCGGTGATGCCGCATACAGAATTTCTAAAACCCCATTAACTCCTGAGCAGGGAGCAGAAACCATTGTGTGGGCGGCAACGCTTCCTGATTCCGGACTAACTGGAAAATTCTTCTCTGAAAAGAAAGAGATAGAATGGTGATGAAGAAAAAAATAAAAAATATTTAAATACTCCCCTTCTTAACTCATTCCCATGCCCAACCTCATCGACCTTATCCTTCACTTAGACAGGTATCTTCTTCCGATAGTACAACAATATCCTTTAGGCATCTATTTTATTCTTTTTTTCATCATTATGGTAGAAACAGGTTTAGTGATAACTCCTTTCCTTCCAGGCGATTCGTTGCTTTTTGCTGCAGGTACAATTGCAGCAGTAGGCAAATTGCAAGTGCATATTCTCTGGTTGTTACTTCTTGTTGCCGCAGTTGTTGGCGATGCAGTAAATTATCATGTGGGAAAGTATGCCAGTCATTACTTGATGCGTTTTGTGAAAGAAGAGCATCTGCAAAAAACCAGAGCTTATTTTGAAAAGTACGGCAAGAAAACTATTGTTCTTGCTCGTTTCATTCCTGTGGTGAGATGTGTTGCTCCTTTTCTAGCTGGAATCGGAAAGATGCCTTATAAAGAGTTCTTTTTCTACAATATTCTCGGCGGATTCTTGTGGGTAACTTTGCTGTTGTTTGCTGGCTATTTTTTTGGTCAATTGCAAGTGGTTAAAGATAATTTTGGTTTGATTACTATTGGAATTATAATCATTTCATTCCTGCCGTTAGTGTGGGAGTGGTGGAAAAAAAAGAATGAATAATCCCGCTCAATGACTCAAAGACAACAAACAATAAACCGCTGTACCTGGGCAAACAGTAACTTTTTGATGATAGAATATCATGATAAAGAGTGGGGCGTTCCCGTGCATGATGATCAAAAACTATTTGAGTTTCTTATTCTTGAAGGAGCGCAGGCAGGACTTAGTTGGCAAACAGTTCTTAACAAACGTGAAAATTATCGGAAAGCATTTAATTATTTTAATATTTCAAAAATAGCTCTTTATGGTGATAAAGAGGTTAAACTTCTTTTAGCTAATTCCGGCATTATTCGTAACCGTCTGAAGATTGCCGCAACCATTCAAAATGCCAGAATGTTTCTGAAAATTCAAAAAGAATTTGGTTCTTTTGATACTTATATTTGGCAATTCGTTGGAAATGAGCCATTAAAGAATAAATTCAGTTCCATTCAAGAAATTCCTACATCGACGAAAGAATCTACTGCTATGAGTAAAGATTTATTAAAAAGAGGATTCAAATTTGTCGGTTCTACGATTTGTTATGCTTTTATGCAGGCAGTGGGGATGGTGGATGATCATCAAACGAATTGTTTTAAGTATAATGTGGGTTAAACAGCCTGTTGCTCATAAATTTTCTTCATTTTCCTTTTTTTCTTTTCCTTCTTCTGTTTCTTCTCCTTTTTTTCCTTCTTCGTGGCTTTCTTTTTTACCTTTCTCATTCTTTTTCTTCTTCCCTTCCTCGATTTTTTCAGAAATTTTTTGCTTTCCTTCCTGCACAAACTTCTGCGCATGGTCTTTTACTTTTACTGCATGCTGTTTGACTTTTACTAAAATCCCTCCAAGCGCACCAAGAGAAGCAATAATTGCAGTGATAGCTACAGCATTTTCTTTCATCCACATCAATAAAGTAACTTCTGGTTTTCTAACTTGAGTTAAATCTACAGCAAGATCAGTAATTGCCCCGCCTGTCAATTCTAATCCAACTTTTGCTTCTGGCAACTTGTTTGTAAGTAATTGCTGTTGCACTTCTTGCATCTGTTTCTGAATACTTTTCATATTATCTAGCACTTCAGCAACGAGATAATTCTGCGATTTTTTATCATAATAGATTGTTTCTTGTTCTTGTAATTGCTTTTTTAATTCATCAAATTTAACTTGTAACTCTTCTTTGTTGTAGGTGGTGCCTTTAGTTACTATAAAATTAAGAGGAAAATTTTTGTCCAAGATTTTTGCAGTGGCAGTAAGTTCCCCCTCTTTCAAAAAATTTGCTTTTATGGTTAAAGAATCTTGGTCTCCTGGCTGCAGAAGGGCTATACTGGTGGAAGTTAAATGTTGAATACTTTTTCCCACCAATTTTGCAGTAATGTCTTTCACTGGTTCTGTTCCTTCATTTACAACAAGAAGGGTGATGCTATTTTCTCCTGGATTAACGGTGTCTGGAAAATAAGAACTTAAATTGAGATGCGAATCGTATTTTGTAACTGAAATAGGGATAGAAGCAATTGCAGTATTTCCTTCTGCATCTGTCACGGTCACAGTTGCTTTATACTCGCTGGCAGCGGTGTAGGTAAAGAGTGGATTTTGTTCTGTGCTGTCCGGTTTTTTATCCCAATTAAAATCCCAACTATATTTCAATGGGTTTTTTCCGGTAGCAGCAAGAGTGAATTGTATTGTTAAAGGTGCTTGTCCGGTAGTGGGATTGGCTGTTACAGAAAGTGCAATGGGCGATTGCACCATCACTTCTTTGCTTGCAGTAAATGTCTTTTCTGTATTCGCTGTATCTTTTCCCGTTGCTGTAAGGGTAATAGTAAATGTTCCTGATTCAGTAAAAGTAAGTGTTGGATTTGCTTCTGTGCTGTCGGCAGTTCCATCGCTCTGAAAATCCCAGCTGTATGTTTCAAGAGTGGTTGATTCATCAGTAGGCGAGGCAGAAAATTGCACCGTAAGAGGGGCATTTCCGCTTTCCGGAGTTGCAGTGATAGTAATTTGTCCTGTTGTTGCAGTGCCTGTTCCGCTTTGTAATTCTTCTGCAAGAACCAAGGATAAAGCAAGAATAAAAAAGGCAAAAGCCAGAAAAAACAGATTTCCTTTCTTTCCCACCAAACCTAATTTTTTGTTCATATCAAATGCGGATGGGGGGTGGTTTTTAAACTTTCTGCTTGTTCAGTGGAGTAATGTCGCGTCCTCAATTTTCCGTTTAACTTTTTCTACTCTTTTTTCTTTTTCTTTTTCTTTGGAAAAATCTCCTCGCAGCGCAGTATATGCTCCAAGTAGTCCGCCTATTTCTGCAGCAGTCCAAGAGCTGAAGTTGGTGCCGAACAAAACATCTACTGCTCCACTGGAAAAAGCATATAGGGATCCATTAAATCCAGCGCTCATTACTGTATTTTTTGCCGAAGTAAGAACTCTTTCTTTTGTTGGCTTTTCTTCTTGGTCAGCAAGCAGATTATCCGCGTTTTTCTTATACATTTTTGGAGAATAAGCATTATTTTTTATCGTGAAGTCAACCAACTTTTTGAAACCATAATAGAAAGGAATTCCTAAAACAACCATTCCAAAAGCTGAAGCAGTTGCTCCAGTCAAAGCTCCTTGTTGTGCACCTTCTGCATTTCCCGTACCCAAATAGCCAAGAACTGCCCCGATACCTGAAGCAAGAGCATTATTTTTAGCAATATGCATTCCTCTCTTATACCATGTATTATTTTTCTGGTAAAAAGCAGTAATTTCTTCTCTGGTTTCCTGTGCTCCTTCCTCTGCAATTCTTTCCAAAGCTTCAATTGCTCCAGGCGTTTCCCGAAGATATCTTGATTTGTATTCCATGTGTTTCTCCTCTATCACTCACGGAAAATGCAATTTTTAAGGTTATTTTTAAATCTTTTGTTAGAAAGTAATTGTTTAGCTTTCAGAAGTGCCACCGTCCTCAAGTCGAGCTTTTTAGAATTTTATTGCGAACAGACAGAGGGTTGTCTCTTACGGAGATGTCTGTCTTCGATAACAACATTGAAA
>JACPNC010000042.1 GCA_016185685.1 Candidatus Woesearchaeota archaeon
TCTACTAATCCTCCCGAATAACGAAGTTCCTCGGCGCTCACAGGACGGAAGTAACTGCTTCTTGCCAATCCTCATTCAACGGAAGCTTTACTTAAAATGACTCCGTCTTCCATGTTATATCCGTCATAACACATTACCGCAACAATCATATTCTGTCCGGAAGGATGTTCATGATAGTTTGTTACTTCATGGATTTTTGTTTTTACTAAAGGAAATTGAGGGTAGTGCAGTAAGTTTGCGTCCATATCCATACGTAAATGATAATTTGCTGCATAGAATCCTAAAGATTGTTTTTGATTCTTACTTCCAATGATAAGACGTGAAGATTGGTTAAAGTTTCCGAAAGGAACTAATGCAGTAGCAATTCCACACAAAGCACCAGGAGTTATTTCCACATGCGTGTGTTCTTCTGTCAATTCATCTTCAGTACAAGCAACTAAAGCATTCTCTTCCTCTGCTGCATCAAGATATTCAATAACTCCCTGACGTACTAAATCTAACCAGCTTAATTCTTTTTGTGCAAGCTGTTGGAGATGTTTTTCTGTAAGTAATGCTTTTCCTCCTTTGACAATAATTAACGGTCTTCGTGCTCTTCCTTCATCACAAAAAATAGTTACATTATTTCCTATTTCATCAAATGCCACATTCACATCTTCTGCTAAAGCCCCTTTACGTCTAAGATCTTTTATCTCCGCAACGAAAGCAGAAGGATCTTCTACAGAACCAATAAATTTTGCATTGAGGTAGACGTCAACCATGTTTACATAACCTCCTGCAATCCTGCTGTTTTTAATTTATCTAAGACATCATGTTCTTCTACATGCTGTGAAATGGAACAAAGCATGGCTAAATTTTTTCTTAAACCAATGTTTGTTCCCTCAGGAGTTTCAATAGGGCAGAGTCTGCCAAGGTGTGTGCAATGTAAAGCACGCGCTTCAAAGTTTTCCTGTGATGTTGATAGTGGGCTTACTACCCTTTGGAGGTGCGAAATCATGGCCAGATAATTTGGTCTATCCATCCTTTGGGAAATACCTTGTCTTCCGCCAACCCATTCTCCTGTTGCCATGGCTGAATAAATACGTGATGTAAGCAGTTTCTCACGGATGATTACTCTGATGGAAGGCAATTTTCCTCGTTTGATAATGCGCTGGAAATTATATAAAATATCTCCTACCAATATCTTAAAGTTTACTCTGAATAAATCTAACAAAAGATCACCGCTAAGACGGATTCTTTTATTTTTATAATGGTCTTTATCATCTTCTGCAACTGACTTGCTCGTCACCATAATATATTTTTTCAGCATCTTACAAAGATTTTTTGCTTTAAGTAATCTTAAACTTGTTTCCATACCCACATTTGGGAGTAAATATTTATCTAATACTTCTTTTGTACGTTCCATTCGTATTTCTCGCGCCTGTGCAATTCCCACTCTCTTTGCAATGTAGTCGATGGCATCTTCTTGTGTTTTTACATCTACAAATTCAAATAAATTTAACAGAATTTCTTCATGATTTTTCTCTTCAGATACGGAACGCATGATGTCTTCATCTCTTGCTAATCCTAATGCTTTAAGAATAATAATTACAGGCATATTTTTTACTCTTGCAAAAGTAAGATAATAAATTCCGTCTTTTTTTCTTTCCATGGTGTGAGGGATTTTATATGACCCTCGTGATGCAAAAACTCTTCCTTGCAATTCTCCCGTGGTGCTTCCTTCAGTAACCATAAAATTATTAGATGCTAAATCTTCAACATTTACCACTACTTTTTCAATACCGTTGATAATAAAATACCCTCCTGGATCGCTGGGGTCTTCTCCTTTCTTAACCAGCTCATCACGTGAAAGTGTTTGTAAGTGGCAAAATTTACTCTTCAACATAATTGGCATCTTACCTACTTCTGCAACAAAATTTTCTCGTTGTATGTCATTAATATAAGTGCTAATTTCCAAATAAATTGGAGCTGAATAAGAAATTTTTCTAAGTCGTGCCTCTGTGGGATAAATTGCTCTTTTACTTCCGTCTGCTTCAGTAATTTCTGGTTTTCCTACAGTAATTCTTCCAAAGCGAATCTTAAATTTTTCAATATTATGTGGGATGATGGTTGGTTCTGCTTCTTTATTTTCTTCAACCACTTCTTGCAATCCTTTTTCCAAAAGGTGATTAAAAGAATGAATACTACTGTCAACAAATTTTTTCTCTTCAAAATAACTTTTAACTAAAGTAAGTTTATCCATTTATCCCTCAATCACCGTCCGGTAATAGAATGATGCCCCTGCGGTTTTACTTTCTCTTTCAACTTTAATGACGTCTCCTGGTTTAACTTCCAGCTTTGCGATTGCTGGATCACTTTGAAATATTTTTGGAAGAACTTTCTTACTTAGATGAAATTCTTGCAATAATTTTTCCTTTTCTGTATCTTTCAGCTTACTATGCTTAGGTACAAAGAGATGTTTGCTTAAGTCAAATGCCATGTGTTTTTTGTTTCTTTTTTTGGGATAATAAAAGCGGGCCGGACGAGATTTGAACTCGCGACCGCTTGATGGCTTCCGTCAGGAAGTTTTGCAAAGATTTTGCATCATCGTTTGCTCTTGACTTAAAAGTCAAGCGCTCTAGTTACCCAGTATGCTTTTGACAGCATCTTCCAGGCTGAGCTACCGGCCCGTGAGCATAAAACGCCCTGGCCGGGAGTTTCTATAGGAGTGGTAATCTTGCCACCTCACCGCTTTGAACCCGGGTCGAAGCCTCTCTGCAACCTTTGTGCAGTTATGAAAGGTGCCGACAGGGCTTCATGCTAGGCCACTACACTACCAGGGCATTTTTCTTTTGGAGATACGCTTCTTTTTCGGAATAGAGCACTCTTTAGGCTATTCTCAGAAAAAGTTTGTTGCTTTCTCAAAATGCATTGAAATTTTGAGAAAGTTTGAAGGCATCAGCCTTCATTAGTTTCTGAGGAACGAAGAAAGTTTGAAGGCATCAGCCTTCATTAGTTTCTGAGGAACGAAGAAAGTTTGAAGGCATCAGCCTTCATTAGTTTCTCAAAATGCATTCGTATTTTCAGATAAACAAATGTTCGAATCTGTTTTTTCTTTTCAATTTTATTTCTGGATTGTATGAGGCTAATGTTAATTTTTTTTCTTTAGTGTCTTTTATATTTTGAGCATCTTTCATAAATACGAACTCTTGTACTCGAAGATTATCAAACATATAATATTTGTAATGCGTATTAAATAAATCCTCTACAAAATATACTCCTGGAGAAAGATTATCAAAAATTAAAGTAAACAACGCCGAAAAAACGCCAACTGCTACTTGTAAATATGTTGCATTTGTTCCAATAACAATTCCATTTGAGGCAGTATTTAGGTAATACACTCTTTTTTTTGGATAGTCCAATGCGACTCCAATACAATCAGCGCCTTCGATGGTTCTATTTTGATTATCTCCGAGGAGGAGATCTTTTTTTATAATTTTTTTATTTTTTGCATACAATTCTAATAATGATTTCATGGTTTGCGGATGGATTGCATAGAGAAATTGAGATGGCACATCATATTTTTGCGCAATGCTTACATTTTCTTCATGAAGAATCTGGAACCCTTCTGGATATTGATCGAATCTAAGGACGGGACTAGCTATAAATTTCATATTTTTTCTATTTTCTAATGCATTTGGAAAAAGCATTTTTACTTTATCTCTTCCCAGCATTTTTCCTCCTGGATCTCTTGTACTTTCTACCAAAAATTCGTGTAATGACCAGGTTATAGAGGGATGTTGCTCTCGTACCAAGTGCGACGTATCATATTCAAAATGTATGATTTCTTTTGGGATGCCGAATTTTTCAATACCTTGTCTTACCCACATGTTGACATTTCCTGGGTTCATTCCTGCGCAAAAAATACTTGCTGCATTATGTTTTTTGTTTTTTCTGGAAAGAACATCAAATACTAACTGGCTTACTGTTTTCTTTTCATCATTCAGAGCAGTATTAATGTAAGACACTCCGCATTTTTCTGTCGCTTCAAATAAGGGGAGTGAATCCGCATCAGTAAGATCTAAAACCAGCGAGATTTCATATTTTTTTAAAATGTTTCTGTATGTTTTTTCTTTTTTTAAGATGTTGATCTCTTCGTGAATAAATGTATAATGGAGTGTTGCATGATCTAAATAAGGATTTTTTACTACTTCATCTTTCTTATCTAGTAAAATTAATCGATTAAAGAAATTTCTATGGTGTACGAGATATTGGAGTACTGCATGCGCTACGCCGCCTGAAGCACCAAGAATTAAAAGATTGGTTTTCTTTTTAGGGGCATATATGGGTATCCACTGCTTATTTTTTTGATGCATACGCTCAAACCTCTTTTTCTTTGCCGAAAGCAATCTTATTTTTTAGTAATATTTATATTCTTCGCTCCCATTTCTTTGTATTATGTCTCTCTACGAACAATCTTGGTGGAAAAGAATCTTTGCAGGAAAGAATAAACCTCGAAAAACAGACGCCGGTTCGGACATTACTGCCATAAAAGAGTTTCTGCAAGATTTGCAGCAAGAAATTCCTTTGTTGAACCGTGAACTAGAGCAATTAGAAGAATTGGAAAAAGAGAGGAGTGTTGCCAGTGAAGGTGTTTTGCAAGTAAATTTAGAAACACAAGGAAAATTTTTTGATAAAATTTTTGAACGATATGAATTTTTTGAGAATGACACGAGCATCAATGGTATACGTTTGCAACGTCTTGGAAAGCATTTTTTGGAACATGCCAAAAAAGCAGGATTAGTAGATCTTGTGCACTTGAAAAAAAAAGATCATCGCTGGAAATTTAATTGGTAACTTTTTTTTTGTTATGAAATTTAATTAGAGAGAAGAAAAAAAGCAAACCATCATTACTGCTATTATTGTTCTTGAAGATTTTCTATGGCGAAAGGATTGTCCTGTTTTTTTTCAATCAAGGTATAACTTACTACTACCATCTCTACGGGGTCATACAGAATTTTATATTTCTTCAGTACTCTTTGAGCAATATCATCTTCTAAGATGCTCACTCGATATTGGTCCCTTGGCCATTCTAAACAATCTTTTTGAAACTGATATTGGCTATCTTTTAAAGAATATACTCTGAATTTAGTTCTTTCTTCTTCTAACGTTTTTGCTGTTTCTAGAGCACTATCTCTGCTATTTCTCATGCTATCACCTCTTTTAAGAGGAAGTAAAGAAAACAGATATTTAAATATTGCTACACCTTGTTACTACTTGTTAATTAATAATTGGGCGAAAGATTTATAAATAGATTAGTCATCTAAGTAGAATATGACACCGCTAAATGGCAATTATAGAGAATTGACTTTAGATAACGGGTTAGTCGTAGCTCTACAAAATACGCCAACTCAGACCATCTCTGGAAGATTAAGGGTTCATCATGCGGGTTAGTCGTAGCTCTACAAAATACGCCAACTCAGACCATCTCTGGAAGATTAAGGGTTCATCATGGTGGACTTCATGAAAGAGAAGGAGAAGAAGGTTTAGCTCATTTTTTAGAACATACTGTTATGAAAGGCGGCGGAAGAAAGTTTGCTCCTGATGCAGCCGAAAGAGTTATTGGAACGTTTGGTAATATTAATGCATCTACAAGTTCTTATGAAACTCGTTTTCCAGTGGGGATGCTGGCTGATGATTTAGAATTATATCTTGATTTTATCTCTGATGTTGTCTTTCAACCAAGATTTGATTTAGGTAGAGTAAATCAAGAAAGACAAAGAGTATTACGAGAAACCGCAGATGCAAAAAGTAATCCAGCATTTCAAGATAATAAGGATTTCATGGACGCACTTTATGGCGTTGATTCACCGCACACTTATTTTGTTTTAGGAAAAGAAGATGTTGTAGCAAGAGCAACCCCTAATGTTCTTAAAGCATTCCATGAAAGAGGATACAATCCAAATAATATGGATTTGATTCTTGTAGGAGCATTACCCGAAAATGTTGATGAATTAGTTGCTAAATATTTTGCGGATAAACCAAGAGGTAATGGAACAAAATATGAGTTCCCAAGAAATCCTAATTTAGAAGGAAAAACTGTTTTTCACAGAAGTGCTCAAGAATTGTATAATGGTCAGAAGTTAGAAAGTAACAGTGCTCATTTCAGTATTGGTTTTGTAGCTCCAACAGATGATGCAGAAGACGGCTATGCCGTTGGAAGACTTGTTCAGATTTTAGGCGGAGATGCAAATTCAAGATTATTCAAACGAGTGAGTCAAGAAATGGGACTTGCGTATGGAATTGGAAGCAATTATATTTGCAAAAATAATGCTGGGGCAATTAATGTTGGTGGGAGCGTTCAGGCAACACGAGCAGATGAAGCAATTGATACTACTTTCCATGAAATGAATCGTCTAAAAAATGAGCTTGTTGATAGTGATGAGTTGGCAAGAATTAATAGAAATGCTATTTACGGATTAGCTAAACATTTTGAAACTAACGAGGGTCATGTTGGAGCAATTGAAGTTAAATGGGATAGAGGACTAACTCCAGAATTACACTTACAAAAAATGGATGCAGTTACGCCAGAAATGGTAAGAGAAGCTGCAAACAAATATTTTCCAAAAAGTAGGGCCTATGGAAGATATGTTTTATTGTTAAGAGATCCACTTAAAAAATAAATCTTTCCTAACTCACATAAATCTTATGCTTATCTTTCCCTTCCATTTCTAACAAAATACGTTTTATTACTGTTTGCTTGGGATTCGGTAACAGTTTTACTCTTGCTTTTAAATCTTCAAAGTCAGCAAAAGGTTTTTCTTTTCTAGCTTCTAATATTTCCCACATATGCTTCTTTCCCATACCGGGCAGTAATTCCAACTGATGCATACGCATGCTTAACGGCTGGGCTTTGTTAAAGAAAGCAATAAATTTAGCAGGATCTTTATCAATCACTTTTTCAAGAACATGGGGCAGTTCACTGCGTGCAGTACTCGTAAGTCTATCTAATGGGATCCGTCCTTTAGTGTGGTGGATTTCATCCCGTTTGCCTTCACCAAGATACACTTCCTGATGCGGTTGAAGTTGAACTCCTTTCTTTGGAACTAACTCTAATATGGTCAGATGGGCAATACCAAGAGCTTGTGCTATGGGTGTTTTTAGCGTACTTCCTGACTCAAAAGGATATCCGTGTTCAAGATAATCTAGGATAATTGCATTTTCTTCTTTAGGCTGATCTCTATCAGTACCCTCACTAGAGTAATGTTGTTGATTTTGTTCCATTATAATCAGAGAGAATGAGCTGGAGTTAATAAAAATTGCGGTTTTTGAGATGAAAAATGAAAGAAAACGATCTATTTATTGCTTTTATTTTAATCAAAATCTAAAATTTACCCAAGCACACTTTTCACAGCTTCAACAATTGCATCTTGGTCTTTTTTCGGCATGCTTAAAGGATATGCTTGTAGAACTATTTTTAAATCATTTGCTGTTTGAGGAAGAAAATCACAAATTTTCATCATATGCTCTGGTTTAAGACGTGTTAAATCCAAAGAAGTTAGTTTTTTCTGCAAGGCTTGTTTTTTTTCAAGCGAAGGAAGTTGGTCAAAACTTTCAAGATATTCTTTACATTTCTGAGTAAGACGATTCAACTGGGGATCTCTTTTTTCCATTTGTTGCAAATGCTCTTTAACATCTGCTAAAGATAAAGATTTTTCTTCAATGAACAGTGGATGTGCCATGTTGTGTTTCCTCTTCGAATATATGAATCTTTGCGTTGATTAGTTAAATTTTTAGGCACAGATTCATATTAGAAATGCGTTAATATATTATCACACTAATCAACGCATTTCTCTATATTATCTCTGTGTTAATTTTTACTTAAATTTGGACTGTAATTATTTTTTTTTACTGCTTTTTCATATGAATCGGATGTACATAAAGAGTTTTTGCTTTGTTGCCATCAACAATTTTTACTTCATAGCACGCGCCTTTCTTAACTCCAGTAATATCTCCTGTGAGACCATGAAAGCGTGAATAAAATCTTCCTTCGTGGACATTTGGATGAATTTTTAACCCCACTTTTTCTCCCGCAGTAAACTGCTGAAAGTATTTACTGAGGGGAATTTTTCCTTTTTCCCGATAATTCAGTTGAAATTTATGACGGGATTTTCGCTGTGTTGTTCCAATGCGTTTGACCATGTTTTACTCTATTTTCAAGGTTATTTATAAAGGTTACCGAATTCTTTTTAATTAGGTAGCTTTGAAAGTTTCAAAGTTCTCTAAAGATTTCTTAACTGATGAAAATGGTTATCACGATTAACTTTATAGTGGTAATTATACAAAAATTTATAAATTGGCTTACTTTTAATAGATTTGTTATGAAAACATTTCAACAACTTGGACCTCAAGATTTTTCCTTAGAGGCTCTTCCTGATTTGTGTGAAAGTACCGGCATTTCAAGAGATTATGGAAACAATATCTTAGGTTTCGTCACCAGCTATGAGCTTGGCGGGATGAGAATGGTTCAAGCCCATCTTAAAGAATATCCACCCATTACTTATCAAAAGCGCTATCCTGCAACTACTTACAAAGACGTTGTCACGCCCCAGAATCAATGGAGGGTAAAAGCATTAGATACTTTAGTGGATTGGTTAAATGCTTATGGCTGTGAAGAAGCAGAAATGAATGAGCAAGGTTTCAAGCAGGTTATGCTGATTGCAGAAAGCTTGATTTACGGAAAGAATAAACGAATAAGAACATTTATGGACCAAGAACAAATACGTGTTGCAGAAGAAGAATCAGAAAAGAAAAAGAATATTTTCTTTGCGCCTTCTTTTACTTTCCTAGAAGATATAGTTAAAGGGGATAAGGATAATACGATTTCTCTTTCACCGGCAGTCAAAGAATTATTGCAAGAAACCCTTGCATCACAGAAGAAAGATTTTTCTTCACTACACAATCTTCGTTACTCTCTTGATCCTGAACGACCTTTTCATCCAGACAGTTTTTATCTGTGCTGGGAATTATCTGGCAACACCACTCGATTGCTTGGAATAAGTTATTCTGCAGAAGAAGACCTATTTCAATTAATACATCACGAAGGAAAAAAATATCAACAGAAAGAAATGCTTGCATACCTGCAGGAATTATTTCAGAAATCACAAGAAGAAAGCGAAGCATGGAGCAGATAGATTTTCAAATTTAAAGCAAAAATTCAATAA
>JACPNC010000006.1 GCA_016185685.1 Candidatus Woesearchaeota archaeon
ATATGCTCATGAATTTTTCCCTGCAGAGAAAGAAGAAATACGCACTGCTTTTGAAAAATTAATTGACCATTTCGGCATAGTACCCACTACTAGCAAAGAGGATCAATTGCAAGATAGAGATTCACAGATAACTCTTTCCGCTCTGGGAAGACATGCACCATCCGAAGCAAAGAGGGATTTTGATCCAGAGGGAGAGAAAAGGAAAGGATGGGTAGAATTTTTGCGGCAGTTTTTGTCAGAAGAGAAATATGGTATCCGCATCGGAGGAACAAGTTCCATAGATATCACGCGGAAAGGATTAGATAAAGAATGGGGAATTAAAGAATTTGCGCGATATCATGGCTTTAATCTTAATGAAATTCTTTTTATCGGAGATAAATTATATCCAGGAGGAAATGATTATCCTGCTGCAAAAATAGTAGATTGTATTGGGGTGAATAGTCCGGAAGATACGTTGAAAGAGTTAAGGAAGTTAGGGTGAAAGAGTCAATGAAAAAATCAACCATCACCAAACGTCCTTGGGGAACATTTGAACAATTTACCCATAATGAACTTTCCACAGTAAAGATTATAGAGATAGAAGCCGGAAAAAGATTGTCATTGCAGTCGCATCAGCATCGAGAAGAATGGTGGATTGCATTGGATGACGGAATCGTTATAGAGATTGATGGGGTACAAAAGATATTGAAGAAAGGTGAACATGCTTTTGTGCAAAAGGGAAGCAAACATCGTTTGAGTTATGCAATTGATTCTACTGTGAAATCTACTTCTGAAAAAAAAAATGTGAGAGTGTTAGAAATTGCTTTTGGTGATTTTGATGAAAAAGATATCGTACGATATGAGGATGATTGGGGAAGGAAGTGAGACTGATTTTCTTTAGAAACATCCCAATTTTACTATTCTCGTTAGAATTCTTTTAGTGATAGTATCAGTTGTCTGTACAGATAGATTTATTTTGAGAAAAGTGGTTATTTGTAGTAACATAAGGGGAGGATAAGGAAAATTATCAAGCACTTGGAGTGGCAGTTGCCAGAAAAGAAGTCACAGCAATTCTCCAAAAAATATTTTTTAAAATGTTCTAGATTTAACTTCAAAGTAGTACATAATATTTATAAATAGAAACCAGAATAATCTTAAAGCTATGGAAGTTATATCTTTAAAAAATGTTTCTTTAAAAAGTAAGATTCTCCTGTTGAAAGAGTTGGGTTATGACTCAGATGGAGACTTTGTCTTAGATTCTTATGGAAGAAAAGTAATTGATAAGTATGTAGGTGTCTCTGTTAGAGTAGATAATATGGCAATCTTTCCAGGGAGCATAATTATTTTAGATGATAATGAACTAAGCATCTCCTCTTACTTGGAGGAATATGGGGATGACTTCTGATAATCTTGTTTCTGACATTGCAGAAGGAACAACAAAAGGATTTCTTGAATGGTCTACAGAAAGAATTACTTCATTGGCAAAGAAGATAAAAGAACATAAGCTTGCTTTTATAGAAGAAAAAAAGACAATCGAGATTGTAAAACAACAATATAACTGTGGTGAAATAAAATTTTATGAGAGATATATACAAGATAAAGAGCTACTTCTCTTAGTAAGAATGGGTCTTACTCTGCGAAAATTGGAAGAAGATGAAGAACGGCTACTTAATCTTAGGGATAAGATTCATATGAGATACGGACCAAAGGGATTACATATTGCTCAATTTGCTCAAAATGGTATTTTAAATAGGTACTTTGGGCTTCTCATTGAAAAATTAACCTCTGAAGAAGAACTAAAAGATAAAATGTACGACGTTTTAAAGAATATTGAAAAATACGCCCTTTTTGTCCCAGCTAATAGCAAAGTTGCAGAAATCATCAGAAAGACGACAACAGTTATAGATTCCCATTCTCCCTCTATTTATGTTATCGCTGGTTTAAAGTCAGCAGCCCCTATTGCTTCTGAAGCAATAATTTCTCTAGAGCCAGTTATGGAAAGTTATGACTCAGAAAGGTTTAGTAGTAAAGATAAAGAAATTATTATCTTTAAACAAAAACTGAGGTGATTACACTGGGGAATACATTTTACTTTTTGGTTGTTTTTCTGAGGAAGAAAAATGATTAATTTATTAAATAAGATTTGTTAATTTTTATTAGAAATTGAATAAGAGATTTAATTTTTCTTAAGTTCTTCAGCCGTAATGATGATATCATAACCACCAACCTGTTCAATTTTATGTTTGTATATCCCCGTGTAGGATAAACTTGTTTCTTCGATATCCAAAACTGAATCAAAGCAACATTTCTTACAAAAATGTCCCACTTTGAGGAGTAAGATTTTTAATCGCAGTTGCCTTTTAACACTTCTATGATATCATAACGTCACACTAAATCATAAAACTACACATGGTCTGCTCACCACATATCGGAGTACTCGCGGGAATTGCTTCAGGCGGAGCTAGAAACTATAATTCTCCTCTGCGCATACCAAGTTACCAGCAATCACCATTGTATAACAGAAGTTATCAAAGCATAGGTAACGGTCGTCAGAATTATCAACCAAGAACTATTGGAAATACTCTTTACAATTTTCAAAAGAGCAAGGACAACAATCAACTCTCAACAATTCCAGAAAATGCGCTTACAAGAATTCCAAGAATCACGGAGGAAAAAAAAATAGTGTATGGATTTCAAGAACAAACAAAAAAAAATCAATTCCAGGAACGGGATTATCTCAATGCAATGGAAAGAGTAGCGTACCAAAATCCCATTCTCGCACTGTTGGCTCAAGCTTATATTGCGCAAGTAGAAAAAGTATTGAATGAGAGTGTAAGTGAGAGAGTAGGTGAAAATGTAAGTAAGAATAGCAGTGAGAATGCAAATATGACTGCAAATATACCCACAATGAAAAGTCAATTGCAACAACTGATTGAAGAAGAATTACAAAAGGAGGAAGTGCAGATGCCCTTACACCATCACCATGTGTGAAGTCCACGACGCAGAAAGACAAGAACAGCTAGCAGTATTACAGCAGAAAAAAGGATTATTGCAGGATGCAAGTAAAAGTTATCTGGAAGCAAGCAGCATTTATGTCCTCCAAGCAGAAATGGAAAAAAAAGATATTGGAAAAAATAAAACTCTTCTAAAAAAAGCAAATTTCTGTTACAAAAAAGCAAAAGAAATGCTAGGAGAAAAATTTACCCAAGAACTTAATGCGCAGGAATTGGCACAACGAACATTAATGGAAGGAGAGACACATCACCATCAAGACCTCCTTGCGCAGATACGAGAAGAATTACAGATAAGTGTGCGGAAAACGGAGGCGTAGGATATGTGCAGCGAACAACAAGTCATGACATTAGTTAAAGAAGCAAAAATACATGAAAAAAACAATACTCAGGAAGCGGCAAAAAAATATTTAGAAGCAGCTAAAGCACTATTAGAACTTTCCAGCCACCATCCTGAGAAAGAAAATGAATATATCGATGTTGCTAACCGCATGTATACAAAAGCAAAAAAACTGAAAGCAAACGAGATTTCAAACGACACCCAAGGAACGACCATCAGCAAGCCAAAAAATGATATAACTTTTTCTTCCATTGCAGGATTAGAAGAACTCAAACAAGATATTCGTTTTAAAATTATTGAACCGCTAAAAAATCCAGAGCTGTTTGCATATTATCACAAAACTATCGGTGGAGGAGTGTTGATGTACGGTCCGCCAGGGTGTGGAAAAACATTAATTGCAAAAGCTACTGCCAATGAAGCAAAAGCAACATTTATTCACGTGAAAAGTTCGGATATCAAAAGCAAATTTGTAGGTGAAACTGAAAAAAATATCGCCGAACTTTTTGCTCAGGCAAGAAAAAATCAGCCATCCATTATATTTTTTGATGAATTTGAAGCTCTGGGAGGAGATAGAGCAGAAGGATTATCCCACGAACGCAGTGCAGTGGCACAACTCCTTACAGAGATGGACGGAGTAGATTCAGGAGATCAACAAATACTCTTACTCGCAGCTACCAATGAACCGTGGGCAATTGATGCTGCCCTGCGCAGAGAAGGAAGATTTGGAACAACCATTTTTATCCCGCCACCAGATCTTGCTGCACGTGAACAAATTTTACAACTACAAATGCAAAAAAGACCAACAGAAAAAATTAACTTTTCTTTGCTTGGACAAATGACAGAAGGATTTTCTGGCGCAGATCTCAAAGCAGCCAGTGAATATGCGACCAATCTTGCTCTGAAAGAAAGTCTGCTGACAGGAAAGAAAAGAAAAATCACACAAAAAGACATGGAAATTGCAATAACTAAAACGCAATCGGTTTTGCGGCAATGGTTTGCAAAAGCACGTGAACAAGTTGTCAAAAAAAAACTGGAAGAATCGTTCAAGGAGTTGGTAGAGAAAGCGAATCAATTGAAAAATTTTCAAATAAGTATCTCTTCTGCACCTGTTTCTCCAATTCTTCTCTCTTCAACTCCTCAACTGCTTGCCACATGACATTCCCATTTTTAAGTTTAGGATTATTACTGGGGTTGCAGCATGCTTTAGAAGCAGACCACATCACTGCAGTGAGTGTGCAAGTAGCAAGAACGCAAAAAATACGCCATGCACTTTCTCATGGTTTATTATGGGGAGCAGGACATGCTGGAGCGTTATTGTTGCTTGGCGGAGCATTTTTATTTTTTCAAAAAGAGATTCCAAAAACAGTAGCAATTTTTTTTGAAGTTTTAGTAGGGATTCTTCTGATCGTTCTGGGCATACTTGCTTGGAGAAATAAGATAAATAAGAATAAAAAAAATCAAACAAAGAAAAATCAAAATGGAAAAAAATCATTCGCTATCGGCAGTATGCATGGATTGGCGGGAAGTTCTGCAGTTGTGATGCTTCTTGCTGCAACAGCAACAACAGTTTGGAAAGGATTTTTCTTCCTTCTGTTGTTTGGCATGGGAGGAGTACTCAGCATGATGCTATTTAGTATTTTGCTTTCTTTGTCTCTGCAATTTCTGAAGCAGAAAAAGATGCAAGTGCTGATTCCTCACCTTGCTGCGATAAGCAGTATAGTGATGGGAGTAGTGGTGTTAGTTAGAGTTGGGGGCGGGATGATTTGGGGATAAAAAAATCTAAAAAATCATTCTAATTTTCTTTTACTCTCACATACAAATAAGTAAATGGTCGAGGAATAAAATCTCTTTCCCATAGTTTTAGAATTGTTTCATAACCATACTTGCAATTTCCGATAGGCAAAGATTTTTCTTTCTTCCTTGAATCGTAGCAGTAAAATTCTCTTTTTTCATCGTCGTATCCCCAGAGCACGATCCAATGACCAAATAATTTTCCTAAAAAAGGATTGATTCCCCGGTCAATCAAATCTATAGCTATCATAGTTGGACCTTCACGAATAAATTTTTCTAAGCAATGAATTCTGTCTTTAACATTTCTTGCAGAACCTCTTTCCACATTTAGCCCATATCCAATGAGTATTTTTTCTAAATCACGGGGCAAAGTTGAACCAAAAGTTTTTCCAAAGAAAGAACAATGAAGCGATTTTGGTAGAGGAAACTCTTTACCTAATTTTTTGGTATAAGCACTGAGAGCATTATGGACTGCATAAACTCCGCAATGACTATTTTATTTTTTTGTTAAATTTTCAAAAGGTTTAATCTTGGAAAAATATTTGACCATGAACCAAATAAATATATGAGCAATATATAAACATTTGTAAGAACATTATTTAAAATAGAGTTCAGAATAGCATCAATGAAAGAGTACTAAAGTTTATTAAAGAGAATATTTTTAAGAAGTAAAAATAGTAAAAGAAAAAGAAAATGGACCCCGAAACCACTAAACTCCTGCAAACTGCAGGAAAAATCGCAGCGCAAGTGAGAAGAGAAACTGCCATCCTACTGAGCAAGCCTGGAACTTCTTACCTTGAAGCATTAGACACTGCGGAAAAGCGCATTCTGCAATTAGGAGGAAAAATCGCTTGGGCACAATATGCCACTAACGATGTTGCAGCACATGCTTGTCCAGAAGAAGATGATACTTATGTAACCAAAGAGGGAGATTTAGTTAAAGTAGATATCGGAGTGCACATGGATGGATGGTTGGCAGATAATGCCATGACAGTTCTTGTGGGAAAAAATGAAGGGGAGAAAACTGTGCTGGGGAGAGATCTGATTAAAGCTTCGCAGAATGCGCTTAAATCTGCAATGAAAGTAGTCCGCCCAGGAGTACAACTCTGGGAAATTGGCGAAGCTCAATCTTCAGAAGCAGAAGCATTGGGATTTAAAACTGTCAGGAATTTATGCGGACACACGATTGATAGATTCAAAGTGCATGGAGGAATTTCCATTCCTAGTTATAACAACAAAGATAAGACCGAACTAGAAGAAGGAGAAATTATTGCCATTGAACCTTTTGTTACTAACGGTGATGGTTTAATTCGTGAGAAAGGAAAGGCAACTGTGTTTATGGTAGAACAAGAGAAAGGCGTACGTTCTCCTCACGCAAAAAAAATTATCGAAGAGGTCAAACCACAGAATGGTCTTCCTTTCACAACAAGATGGCTGACAAGAAAGTTAGGTAAAGGTACTACTGCGCTAGGAATGAAGGAACTTTTGCAGTCCGGAGTAGTACGTGCTTATGCACCGTTGGCAGAAATTTCTTCCGGAATGGTAGCGCAATTTGAACATGCTATGATTGTAAAAGAAAAACCTCTGGTGTACACAAGACATGAAGATGATGAGTGGTAGAAAATATTTAAAGAAAATCCTGAAAAGCAGCTATCTCCTACCATAAATGGCGGGGATTTACGCCGCTTTTCCAAGACGGATTTTCTAAAATCAAAAGTAGCGAAACTCCAGCATTCATCTCCAACTATTAATGGTGGAGATTTCTGCTCTTTTGATTTAAAATAGGATAAGAAAAAATTAAAATGCTCTCCTACCAAACTATAAAACAACTTTCAAAAATTGACTTACACCGCCACTTAGACGGTGATGTGAAAACAGAAGTTCTTTATCGCTTGGCAGAGAAGGATAAAATCCATTTACCTGTTTCTTCTCCTGAAGAACTTGAAAAATATTTTGCAGAGCTAAGGACTGAAAACTTTGTTGATTTATTACAGAAAGGTTTTGGTCTCGTAACATCTTTAATGCAATCTGAAGAAAATTTGTATACTGTTGCTTATGAAGAAGGAAGAAATCTTGCAGAAGATGGAATTGTTTATGCAGAACTACGTTTTGCTCCGCAGTATCATACGGGAGATTCTCTGTATTATGGGCATCAATCAAAAAATAAACTTTCTTACCAGCAAATTATCAAAGCAGTTGCAGAAGGATGTAAAGCTGCAGAAAAAGATTTTTCAGTTTCAACAAAGTTGATCGTCTGCATTGGAAGAGAGGTTGATGCAGAAAAAGGCAGAGAAATTGTTCACGCAGCGCTTGCCTGTTTGGATGAGGTTGTCGCTATAGACTTGGCTTGCGATGAAGCAACCTATCCGCCAGAAAGGCATCTCAGAGCATTTCAAGAAACTTTTGACACGCCGCTGGGAAGAACCGTGCATGCAGGAGAATTTGGAACGCAGCGGGAGAGAAACATGTGGAAAGCATTAAAACGGTTGCGCGCAGATCGATTAGGACACGCTATCCCTCTGGCTGAAAATAAAGAACTTCTTGCTTACGTAAAAGAAAATAAAATAGGGATTGAATCATGTCCGAAATCTAACAAATATATTGGCTTAATTTCAAAGTATACTCAGTTGGGAATTCCACAATTACTTGCAGAGGGTATCTTAGTCAGCGTCAATTCAGATGATCCAGCCATGTTTGGATATACATTAACAGATACGCTCTGTGAACTTGCAGGGGAAGAAAAATTAACTCTTGCCGATGTCATGAAGTTGCAACAGAATGCGCTGGAGATGGCATTTTTAGATGAAGAAGAGAGAAAGAAGATTGAAAAAAAGATGATGGGGGAAAAATAAGATATCCATTTCTTTACTAAAAAAAAATCATCTCAGTACTTTCCACAAAAACTCGTCGTTCTGCAAGAAATATTCAATCTGCTGGATGGTCTGCTGACATTTTCTAATTACCGCTTCCTGCGTATTGAAAGAATTATGCGGAGTTAAAATGACGTTGTGATGCTTTTGAAGTTCCAAGAGAGTTTTTATTTTTTTTTGTTCTTCTTTTCCCAAACGCAAATGCTCGGCAATAATATCCTCATTTTCAAACACATCCAACGCCACACCGCCCAAGTGTTCTTCCTGCAACAATCTGAGAAGATCTTTTGTCGGTGATAATTCTCCTCTGCTGATATTGACGAACAACGTATCTTTCTTTGCCTGCTTCAGGAAATCATAATGGAAATATCCCTTATTGTTGACAAACAAATTCATGGCACAGACTATGATATCGGTATTTTTGATACCTTCTTCCGGCGTAAGATAATGGACATCAGAATAATTTTTGTAAATATCTACTCCATACGGTTCCATTCCCAGAGCTTTGGCAAGCTGATGAATTTCATAACCAATTTTTCCCACGCCAAAAATAACCACTTTTTTTCCCTGCAGTTCTCGACCGGTGAGAGTATCACGATTAAAAGTATGAAAATGCTTTACCTGTGCAGGTATTTTCCTCAGTAGATTCATCCATAACACTACTGCTTGTTCGGCAACAGCGCGGTTGCAGTAATGCGGAAGATAGCCGCAGGGGATATTCTTTGCCTGTTCTGCCAGATGATCAAAGCCAGTACTTCGGGAAATGATTGCTGATTGCCAATGTAACGGAACTCTGCTTTGTGTGCGGATGGAAATAAGCTTTGCAGGGGATTCTTTATGTTTGCTTTCTTGGACTGTCTGCGGAGTAAATTCTACCTGAAAATGCGGAGGAAGATACTTCTGTAACAATTCTTTTTCTTCAGCAAAGGTTTCGTAAAAATAAATGTCAAGCATGATGGAGATAGTATTTTTCCACATTTTTAAAGGTTATGAATGTTTAATTTTGGCAAACCTTTCCACGCAACAAGAGCCATCAAAATAATTATTATCCAAAAAGTTCTGGGAGATATTTTTCCAAAAGTAAAAAGAATTAAATTTAACACAGTAATTGCTACTAATAATCCGCCCACAACTTTTAATTTCATTTCATCCATATTTATTTTTTTAATCTCTTCACTATTTCTCTTAACGAAAGCAGCTGTTCTGTTCCGGCAGTCATATCTTTCAACAGCACCTTCTTTTTTTTCAGCTCATCATCGCCAACGATGGCAACAGAAGGAATACCCAAAGCATTAGCGTAATCTAAATTTTTACTGACTCCTTTGCCAAGAGCAATTTCTGAAGCAATTCCAGCATTACGTAGTTCTTGCACTATGCGTAAGCTTTCATTCAAAGTGTTAATAGAAACTACAAGAACTTGCGTGGGCGTTTTCTTTTCTTTTATTTGTTCCAACTTTATTTTTTCTTTTAACGCTTCAGATATAGGTACAAGACCAAAAGATATGCCTACAGCAGGAACTTCACGATTTCCACCCATAAATTGGCCGATGAGATTATCGTAACGACCTCCTGAACCGATTGAAGAAGTAATGCTGCTTTTTTGCAGAAATACTTCAAACACTGCTCCGGTATAATATGCCAATCCTCTTGCAAGAGAGACATCAAATTTTACAATCGTAACTCCAAAAACTTTGAGGTAAGAAAAAACTTCTTTCAATTCAGCAAGACCTTGTTTACCTTCTTCAGCAGTTAATTTCTGCTCAAGTTCTTCAAGAGTTATACCCTCTTTAATAAAGGAGAAAAGAGCATCACTTTGCTTTTTACTGCATCCGCGTTCTTGTAATTCTTTACTTACGCCCTCTTTGCCGATTTTATCTAACTTATCTATGGCAATAATAGCCTTTTCTTTTTTTTCTTTCTCTTTTACACCTGCTTGTTCTAAGATACCATTGAGGATTTTCCGATTGTTTATCTTGACGATTACGGGAAGGTTTAGTTTTTTAAAAACAGCGGCAAAGATGCTTAATAATTCTGCTTCAACAAGCATTGAAGAAGAACCAATAACGTCGGCATCGCACTGCCAGAATTGTCTTGTTCTGCCTAGTTTAATTGGCCCGTCGCGAAATACCGGGCCCATTTCGTAGCGCTTGAACGGCATTTTTAAAGTAGGATTCATGGCTACAAATCGTGCAAGCGGAACGGTTAAATCAAAACGTAATCCCAAATTGCGGTCGCCTTGATCTTTCAGTTTAAATATTTCTTTCAAAGCATCAGAAGCTTCTCCTGCAGCGAATTTTGCAGAAAGAGTTTCAAAACGTTCTATGAGCGGTGTTTCTAACGGTGCAAATCCGGAAAGTTCAAAATTTTCTTTGATGATTTGCATTACTTCATCAGTTAAGATTTTTTCCTGCGGCGGGATGTCATTCACGCCTTTGGCAAGTTGTAAGTCCGTCATGATTTATTTACCTCCATTATTGTTTTGTTTATTAATTTTTGGCTTCTTCTCCTCTTTTGTGAACAATATCAATCCACTTTGGTTAAAGAGAGTGTCATACACTGCTAAGCGTTCTTCACAAATTGTTTTTCCTGTACAGACAATGTCAATAGCTACATCGGCTTGTCCTGCACGAATTTTTCTGTCTCCTTGTCCGGAAAATAACTGCACTTGCGGAGACCAACCTCTGTTCTCAAATTCACTGAGAGTTTTTTCTCTCGGACCAAGAAGACAGAGTGTGGGTTTTTTCTCTTCCGGCCAAGGAAAAAAACAAAGTTGGCGGAGAGTATTTTCTCTTCCTGCTGCAAGGTAATCTTGATAAAGGTCATTTCCTGTCCACCCATAACCCCCATTACTTTCTACTAATTGAGGAATTTCTTCTCCTCGTGCAAGGATAAGTTCTGCTCGGGGAAAACGTTCTCTTACGATAGGATTAAATCGCTCTAAACCACTATTTTTTGGAACGTAGATAGTGAATACAACCAGTACTAAGTTGTACCTGAGCCTCCGTTACTTGTTGAAATCCTTTTTCAGTTATTTTATTTTTCGTTTTCATTTGTCTTATCTCCGCGTTTAGAGTCTGCATGACTTTTTTTTATTAAAGGCCTGTCGGAGAGAATTGAACTCTCACTCCAAGATTGCCATTCAAATACACCAAAAAAATTCAAAATTCACAGTCTTGTGTGCAAACCGTTACACTACGACAAGCAGAAAAACCAATTTTAAGGGGCAAAAGCCCTAACGATGATGAAATGAAAAAAGAACATTCTCTAAAAAAAATAAGTTAATATCAACCATTGAAGAAAAGTTAGCACTAGAGAAATTCTGACTACCAGTGAATATAACCACAACCGTTTTGTGTAATCATAAAAGATAGAAATAGGTGCTTCTATATAAATCTTTTGTGTCATTGAAAAAAGTACTTCTTGAAAGTGATAAATAAGGAAAAGTTTATAAAGAAAAGTACTTTTTGAAGCAGAAAGAGTATTCCTAGCATTGTGGTGTTCTGAGAAGAGATCATTTAGTAAGAGAAATATTATGGTTCAAACAAAGATAGAATTTAATCTTGGAGGACGCACTAACAAAGATGTAGGGAACCTAGTGCACATACTTCTTAAAGAAGCACGACAAAGTGATCCCGAAGCTAGCGGGAGGTCTCAAGGAACTTCAACAGGAGTATTTAGTGTAAGTGCACAGGTTCTTACGCCGTGGTTAGAAAAAAACAGGAGACGTCTTCAAAAGTGGGGAATAAAAGGATACACTATAGAAGAAATTGAAGAAAAAGAAGAACG
>JACPNC010000043.1:0-2697 GCA_016185685.1 Candidatus Woesearchaeota archaeon
ATTTTAATCCTTTTTTTCCATCAGGAGCAAAGGGAAGATCTTCAATTTCTTTCAGAGAAACATTGTTGTTAATACTTACTTGTCCTACTTTGGCGCTTAAATTTCTCTCTGCGGCAATTTTATGTAAATTTATCTTAACTATTGTCATGGGAATCACCTTTTGTTAGTTGTAGGGGTATTTTGCGGTGGAAGTTTATAAAGGTTGTTGAAAACTGGTCTCTTTGTGTCACTATTTTTACTCTTTACTTTTCTGTTTCTCCTCTTTGCTTTCTTCTTTGCATTTTACTGTTTTACACCAATCTTCTATCTCCTCTTCTGCGGCTTCTAAAGAAGTAGGCAAAGAACCATACCACCAGAGCATATCTTTCAGAGAAAGTTCCATTCGCAGAGGAACCAAGTATAATTCATGAAAATATTTGTGGTAGTACATCTCTCGGTTAAGCCAGGCATCATTAATCTGAGGATTGCTCAATTTTTGGCGTATCTCTGAAAAATATTTTGTTCTCAATTTTTCTCTATCCTCTGCAGTTATGTTTTTTTTAAGATATAACTCTTGTAAAGTTTCATATGTTTCAATGATAATTTTTGCTTTTTGTAACTGTCCTTGCACACGTACTTCTATGTCGTCTACAAGGTCATTACGATACATGCGGTTCTGAAAAAAATCTCTTGCAAGATGGTATGCTGCTGCATCACAGAGTGCTTCTTCTATTTCAAGTGGTAAGTTAAATTCATCGTGGATGCGTTCATGGATAAAAAGATCAGCAATAGTGTTATAGCTATACTGAAGGAATTCAGGAGTTAGAGGAGAATCAGGTGACTGAATGTTGGTGCGTAAATAAGTTTCATATATTTCAGGAGGATTTTTTGCTTTTTTTGTCTTTTCAATAAATTCTTTGTTTTTCTTTTGCATTTCCTCTTCTGTACCATAATAAAATTGGGAGGGATTTTGCTTATTTTGATGGTCTCTCTTTGTTACTGTCAATTCTGCTTTTTTAACTGATTTTTTTTGATAGTTGCAAAAAGCGCTCCCTTTTACTAAATTTAGATCTCGAAGAAAGCTGTCTAACTCTCGTACAAACGCAATTTTATCTTTTTTTTCAGACGTATCTGCAGTAAGATATGCTTTTTCTAACTGTTCTTGACAAATTACAGTGCTGTCTCTCTCTTGCAATACTGTCTGTTGCTGAACAGAATGAATAATAGGCATAGGCCAAGAGAAAAAGAGTGATGATGCCAGTGAAATTATTTTTAATACCATGCTTTATTCAGATTAGATTGGATCACATTACAGACAGAAGTCTGAAAGAATCTTGTGCTTAATAAATGGCAGAGGTGTATTTTTTTCACAAAAAGAACTGAAGAATTTATTTTATTTCTTAACAATTTACTCGCTTTAAGAAAAAGATTTATAAATAACCCCCAGTTATACTAAAAATCTTTAGATTTAAAACAAAAATTTAAAGATTTTAGTATATACAAAAGCAAGAATTATATTTAAAAATTTCTTGCTTTTAGCATATTCCAGAAAAGAGCATACATTATGGCCAATCAAGTTGTTGAAACTCTTATCGAAGCCGGAAAGGCAACTGCAGCACCACCGTTAGGTCCTGCTCTTGGTCCAACTGGGGTAAATATTGGTCAAGTAGTTTCTGAAATTAACAAACGTACAGCAGATATGAAAGGTATGCAAGTGCCTGTAAAAGTTGTTGTAAATGTGGCAACTAAAGAATTTACTATCGAAATTGGTACTCCTCCTGCAGCAGCATTAATCAAAAAAGAAAGTAGTGTTGAAAAAGGCGCTTCTAACCCTTTAACTGAAAAAGTAGGGGATTTATTGATCCAGCAAGTTATTAAAATTGCTAAAATTAAAGAAGGAGATCTTCTGGGAAAAACTTTAAAATCAAAAGTGCGTGAAGTTATTGGCACTTGTCAATCTATGGGTATTCTGGTAGAAGGAATGACTGCTCAAGAAGCATTACGAGCAGTTGCAGAAGGTCGTTTTGATGAAGAAATCCGTCTTGAACGCACTGAACTTACTGAAGAACAGAAAACCAAGATGGAAGAGGAAAGAACACGCTTAAGAGCAGAATTGGATAGAAGAAAAGCAGAGTTTGAAACTAAAGCCAAAGCCATCTTAAGTGAAATGCAGGGACAAGAAGCCCGCAAGATCAGAGCAAAGATGCAGGAAGTTGGCATCCCTCAACCTTTGATTGATGAATTAGCTCCAGAAGCTAAAGCAGAGGCAGGAGCAGCAGGTGGAGCTAAGAAGTAGGAAAATTTTTAATTTATTATTTAATTGATTTTAATTTTCTAAAACTTTACTTTTTAAGAATGTACTCAAAATTTTAACATTTCTATCTCTTTATCAACTTTAATTTTTTTAATTCAATCTGATTCATTCTTCCAAGTGTTTCAGAAAGTTTTGTAGCATGCTGGGCATATCTTCGCGCATGATGTATCTCTTTCATCAAGAGTCCAATTAAAACCAACACCTCTACAAGTAAGATAACAGTTACAATTAAGAATAACAATACCACTTCCACTAATGGGACATCTATACCAAAGACCAGCATTATTTCACCTGTGGATTATATGACAAATGAAGTATTTAAATGTTACTGGAAAGTATTTTAAATTTCCCCTATTTTCTATTTGAGGTATGACTTTTTCCGAAACAAGCATGTTCCATCATCT
>JACPNC010000043.1:2743-9639 GCA_016185685.1 Candidatus Woesearchaeota archaeon
ACAAGCATGTTCCATCATCTCAGTCACTGGGAAGCAGAACAGCGATTACTACGACCAGAACAACTTCTTTCAGAGAAAAACAAATCATTCTCTTTATTTTCTTATGTGTATCAACTTACACAGAAACATTGTCAAGAGACTCCGCTCCGTAAAAATGGAGAAATTTCTTTTATCCATCCCATGAATGTTGTATTGAATCTCATTCGCGCAGGTGTAACTGATGAGGTAACTTTTTGTGTAGGTTTTTTGCATGATGTGGTTGAAGATAGAGTGGATACTTACAAAGACACCAATTTAATTGGAGAAAATGAAGCGGGAAGAAAGAAACTTGAATTATATCGTCAGGAAGCTTTTGATGAACTCAAAAAAGAATTGCTTGTATGGTGTAATTCTCAACAATGTGAAGAAATCATTGAAGCAGTACGTTTAGTTACCCGACGAAGAAGTGAAACATATTATACTTATATTGCAGGAATGTTTTCCTGTACCAATAAACGAGCAAAAGAAATTGCATTGCAGGCAAAATTAGCTGATAGAATTCATAATGTTCTTTGTATTGCTCATTTTACGGAAGAAAATCGTATTCATGAATGTTTTAAGAATATCTTTATGCTGAACAATGTCAAAAAATATCTTTTGGATACGCAAGGAAAAGCATTTCTTTCTAAAAAAAATCCTTTAGAACGTCTCTTTACTCAATGTTGTAAAGCAACGTATGATGCTTTTTTTACTATCTGTGCTTTAACAGAAAAAAAAGGAATACAACCAATAGTACCTATGCTGCAACTTGCATTGATGAAATTTGCTTTTGAAATGAAAGGTTTATGGGAAGTTACTAAATTAAATAGAAATGAACCGCATCCCTTGCGTTTATATCAAAGTGTGGTGCGAAAATATGATTTACGTTTGCGGCACGAAAAAGAGAAGTTTAATGCCATGAAACATGATGAGCTTACTTACTGTAAAAAATTCTTTGCAGAATATCATTTTACTGATGAACAGTTGCAAGCGATTATTGATTATAAAGACGCATATGGATTAAAAGAAGCAGTTGGACGGTTATTGTATAAACCAGAGTATGTCCTCTCGGGATTTTTAACAACAGAATTGGCTGTTGAAAAATAATGAGAAAAATTATTTCAAAAACCCATTGATACACTGCACGACTTTTTTGATGAATTCTAAGTCTTTACCGGAGGCAGTAAGAAAAGTACATTCTTCATCTAATTTTAAATCGTAAGAAGCAAGCACTTTTTCTATTCCTGCAAGAGCTGAGAGTTCTGGCAAAGCTTGTTGTGCAGTTGTGAATTCTTTAGTATAAAAAAATGCTTCTACGGAGATAATGTTTTTCTTCTCATAGTCAACACCCAATATTACCCAGCGATTATATTTTGTGGATTTGTGTTTTTTAAGTTCAAATTCTTCACCAAATAAAGTTTCTTGGTCTTGTGGTTTATCTATCAGGATGCTTGTATCCAAGTTAGTATGGAGATATTTTTCCAAATCACCTTTTTGCTGCATGAATGATATGTGTTTTTTAAAGAATAAAAATGTTGTGTCATAAAAATAAATGAAAGTGCATTATTGGCCGTTAAACACCCTCTTATAATTCTCCCAAATTTTTACCGCAGTTTCTTCCACAGAAAGTTCTTTAATCTCAGCAATCATTTTAATCGTTTCAAGCACAAATGATGGTTCGTTTCTTTTGCCGGAAAATGGCGATAGCCATGGAGCATCGGTTTCTGTTAAAAGTTGTTCAATAGGTGCTTTTTTGACTAGCGTTTTAAAATTATCTGCGCGGAGGATATTTGGGGGAATGGAAAAAAAATGACCTAACTCAATTGCTTTGCTCATAAGACTCTTTCTTCCGGAGAAACAATGTTGCACTACTGGAATTTCTTTGTTATGTAGTTCTTGTTCTAAAATGGCAATACATTCTTCCTCTGCTTTTCGAGAGTGGATAACTATCGGCTTTTTGATCTCTTTTGCAAAGCGAATGATTTTTCTGAAATTTTCTGCCTGCCTTTCATAGGTTTCTTCTTTTTTTGCCCAATAAAAATCCATGCCAATCTCACCAATAGCAGTGACGTCTTTTATATTTTTTTTAATAAATTGGAACTGCTCTTTAATATCAATTGGTCCAACATGGTGAGGCATACCATCTACATCTGGTTGTAATCCAAGAGCATCAATGGGATAAATGCCTAAACTGGCTTTGATTTGAGGATATTTTTTTGCAAGTTCTAGGGCGGCAATATTGGCTTCCGGTGTAGTCCCGGAAACGAGCATGATTTTAACACCGGCTTTCTCTGCGCGTGTAATAACTTCTGGAAGATCTTTCTCAAACTGTTCATGCATGAGATGACAGTGGACGTCAACGAGATTTAAAGTCATAAGAAAGTTAAAAAAGAAAGGAAGTTAAAAAGGTTTGCTAGAAGTATATTCCAAAAACTTCCTATAAATTTAAAAATAATGCTTCATTTAAGATAAAAATCATGAATCAACAAGACTCAGTTAGAACTTCAGGAAGTTAAGAGATTTTCTTAGTGCAAGGTTTAAGGTTGTTTTTTAAAAAGTGTTTGTCGGAGATTTAAGCGTAAACAGGAATAAAAACAGCAGGAGGAATACTCATGAAATCAGAAAATATACTTATGAAAAATAAAATTATAAAAAATGACGATGAAGAAAATAAAAATACATTCAGAACAAAACATCATACTTATGATGTTAAATCCACTGCAGTAGTAGATCATCATCCAAAAATTGAAGGTTATGATTTTGAACAACCATTTGATTTTCAGAAATTCCTTGCCTCACTGGGAACTACCGGCTTTCAAGCCACGCATCTTGCTGAAGGCATTGAAATTGTAAAAGCCATGGAACGAGAGAAAGCAACGATTTTTCTTGCTTTTACATCAAACCAAATAAGTTCGGGAAATAGGGAAATTATCAAATATCTGGTGAAAAACAAAAAAGTGCACGTGCTCATCACTTCAGCCGGAGGTATTGAAGAAGATATTATTAAATCTCTAAAACCTTTTGTGCTTGGAAAGTTTGAAGCTTCAGGAAGAGCTTTGTTTGAGAATGGTATCAATAGAACAGGAAACATTTTTGTTCCAAATGATCGTTTTGCTTATTTTGAACAATGGATGCAACCTGTCTTTGAAAAAGTGTATCAGATGCAGAAAAATACAGAAAAATTGCAGGGACATGGTAAGGTAATCTGTCCAAAAGATTTCATCCGCGAGTTAGGGTTGGCAATTAAAGACGAAAATTCAGTCTTATATTGGGCAGCGAAGAATGACATTCCTGTGTTTTGCCCTGGTTTGATTGATGGCTCTCTTGGCGACCTGATTTTCTTTTACAAACAGAGTCATCCTGATTTTTTGATTGATGTTACGCAGGAAATGAAAGATATTGTACAACTTACGTTGAACTGTGAGAAAACAGGCGGGATTATTCTTGGCGGGGGTATCAGCAAGCATTTTGCCTTAAATGCCAATATCTTCCGTGAAGGGTTTGATTTTGTGGTGGATATCAATACTGCACAAGAATACGATGAAGTTAAAGCCACTGCACCATCAGTGAAGATTCATTGTGATGCAACAATTGCTTTTCCACTGTTGGTTGCTGGAGCGTTAGCGTAAGCAACTAGGAAATGCTTAGTCATTTACGTGGTTGCTGGAATGATAATGGAAGCAACTAGATAATCGTCAGATTTACCATAGAAAAGTTTATTAATTACTCTCATTTTCAGCTACTTTAGAATAATAAAAAATGAAAAAAACATTACTTCATGGTACTTTGGTGCTCATTTTTGCTCTTACTTTAGTTGTATTTCCTCTAGCTGCTGAGGCAGAGATAGAATCAGAAGAAATTGAAGAGGAATTTGAAGAAATAGTAATCCCTTCTGAACTTGAAGCATTACAACAGGAACTCATAGGGAAAGAACTCCCTGGGCCATTAGGAAAACTGTTTGGTGATCAACGTATTAATTTTCATTTGGAACTTGATAGCGGAGAATCAATAATCTCAGGCATTATCATTGAAAAAAAAATTGTTAAAAATATTCAAATTGCTGAAGTCAGTAATCCCACACTTGAAATTAAAACTACTGAAGTAGTGATAAGAAGCGCTATGCAGTCTTCTGCTCCTGCAGCAACCTTACAAAAAGCCATGAAAGATAAACAAATTACTATTCGCACCCATGGTTTTGTTAATGGATTAAAATTCAAATTTATTTCTGGATTGGTAAGTGTTGCTGGATTGTTTAGTGATGATGAGGTTGCTCCTACTGAAGTAATTTCTCGTGAAGATGCAGGGATGCCGGCACAAGATGTTACGGGTGGTGTAGTCAGTGGAAACACAAATTCAAAAGAAGAAGAAAATGAAGCCGATACTTCAGTGAATGAAAATTCTGAAACTGAAAATGCAGATGATGAAGGCAGTGATGATATAGTCTCAAGTGAGCCAGAAGTTATACTTGAGGTAAGTGGTCCAAAAACTCATACGGTTGCTTTAATTACGGGTGGTTTTGCAGTCCCAACCATTGAAATCAAAGTAGGTGATACAGTTTCTTGGGTGAATGATCGTGCAGAGGTTGTAAATAAAGGCTTCAGAAGAGCTATGCTCATTGGCGCGCAAAAATGTTCTAAATTAAAAAGTGGATTTTTTATGCCAGGAGAATCTTATAGCTGGACATTTAACGAGCCATCTACTTGTTTAATTGTTGACGGGTTATATACCACACAAACGATGAAAGTAACTGTGACAAAATAGAAGTTTTTATTAACATTTAATATTCTTAAAGAAGCATGGGCATTTTAGAAAATTATCATGCGCTCCTGCAAGATTTTCCTTCTTCTGTAACCCTGGTTATTGCGGTGAAGTATGCAGACAAAGAGCAGATACAAGAATTACTTACAGCTGGATGTCATGATTTTGGATTCAATACTTTGCAGCAATTGGAAGATGTATGCAGAACATTGCCGAAAGTAGTGAATGAAGTGAAAGAAGTGAGAAAAATGGAGGAAATAGTGGAAGTAGGAGATTTGGGGGGAGTTAGAATTCATTTTATCGGTCATTTGCAAAGTAACAAAATAAGAAAACTTCTTGATTTTGAGCCTTATCTTATCCAAAGTGTTGATTCATTTCCTTTGGCAGAAAAAATAGCACAAATCTGTAAGGAAAAAAACATCATACAAAATATTCTTTTACAGGTAAAGACCGATCCAGCAAAAGAACACGGTTTTCTTCCTGAAGAAGTCTTAAAGATGGCAGTTACGCTTCATCGTTCTCCGCGATTACGGGTTCTTGGACTTATGACTATTCCTGCTCCGGAGAATCCATTGCCTGCATTCCAGCTGATGAAAAAATTATTTGATGATCTACAATCACAGCTAGGAAGAGCAAAAAAAATGCCGCATTTATCTATGGGGATGTCAGATGATTATCCCCTAGCTATACAAGAAGGAGCAACCATGATAAGAGTAGGAAGAAAATTGTTTGCGTGAGATTTATATTTGTAATAGTTTAAGTTTATCAGTGCAACTGCATTTTCTTAAACTTTCTTCTCAGCGGTTTTATATAACTCTTTTACTTAAATAACTTTTCTCATGAATGAGTGGTTGAAAAAACAACTTAAGAGCGGTGCGAAAGCTATTCTTACGGTTGCAATTCTTAATCAGTTACTTTATCCTCCTTTTGCAGCAAAAAGATTATCTGAATGGGTGGCTGCGGATATGCCTGAAAAAATAGATGTTCCTGCAGTTGAGTATTCTGAAGATAATATTAATTGGGGGGCACAGGAATATCTTACATACGCCCATAGTTTAGTCTGGAAGCATCATAATGAAAAAGAACATAATTGCAATCATCTTAGTGATGCGACTTTTGACACTTACTACCGATTAATTTTTTTGCAAAGTCGAGAAGAACTGGAAGATAAAGTGCGCTATGCTTCTCTGCCTTTAGAAAAGCCCAAAGGGCACATGTGGTTAGAAATTTATGACGAAGAAGAAAAAAGATGGATTCCTTTTGAGACAAGAAATAAAACTCCGCCATTATTGTTGGAGGAAGTAAAAAAATACGTACAAAGCGATAAAGAGTATCGTAAAGATATTGTTTCTGTTGGTAAGGCAGAATTTTTTACTCTTCCCGGAAAGGTGTTTGAAAGAGAAATTTTTTATCCCACTTTTCATCCTTTTTTTTATCCCGGAGGACTTCTAAGAGTAATGTGGAAAGAGTATCGCGGTGATTTTGAGATTAAAGAGTGATTTTAGGAATGGAAGAGGGATTTTAATAGTCGTTATATGAAATTGTGAAACACTGGAACGCTTTTAATGTAAAAACTGATTCCTAACTTTCTTGTTCGGCACCCTCATTAACTTTCGCTTCTAATCCAGTATGACTTCTTACAAATGATTGAAAATCCGTCAGCAATTTTAACTTCTCTGAATCACCAATACTAACATAATGAGACTTTAATTGATTGTAATATTGACCCAATACTTCTGTCAAATGATATGTCACATTACCTTTTGTTTTTGACGCTTCTGTATGTTCTAATAAAGAAGTTAATCTCTCATCCCCCTCGCACAATTCTACTAAACCCTCTGCTAAATTACTCGGCATTGGTCGTCTTCCCAATAGAATTTGATTCAAAAAGACAGCCGTTGTTCTTGGACTAGACTTCCCATCTTTATAATATTCTACTTTTTCATGTAATGCTCTCGCAATTGCTCTCTGTGAAGAATAACCATGTTCTTGCATTATTGTCATTATTTTTTCTTTCATTTTCTAGAGATATAATCATCAATTAATGTTTCCAATTCGCCACCAATATCCCAAAGTTTAAATTCAGACAGACTATCACATTCAGCAACTCTGTTTCCAAA
>JACPNC010000043.1:9677-14103 GCA_016185685.1 Candidatus Woesearchaeota archaeon
TCCAAAACGATCTTGGATAGTTAGAGCGTGCTGGTGTGCAGAGGAATAGCAGTTAAAGAATCTAATTCTGTCAAGTCTTTTTGAAACAAACTCAAGTAGATAACCATCAATAATTATACATAATCCATAACCTTGGCTTACAATATACTCTAAAAAAAGAGAATAATCTTCTATTCCTTCAAATCCACGTCCAAACTCATAATGATTCTTATTTTTCTTCATAACTACTAAATAATGGTAGTAATATTTAAATATAAGTTCTCCTTTTTAGTAGAACATGGATAAAAATACACTCAAAAGCCTTGGACTAACAGATAATGAAGTAAAAGTATATCTCTCAATTCTTCAATTAGGTACATGTTCAGGTACGGAAATAAGAAAACATGCGAAGATTTCAAACTCACAGGTTTACTCAGCTCTGGATACTCTCATAACTAACGGATTGATAACTTATGAAAAGAGAGCATTAGGAAAAAAATATACCGCATTAAATCCATCAGTTATCAAAAAGATAATTGAAAAAAGAAACAAAGACATTGAAGAGAGTATTCCTTACTTGAAGAATTTACAAAATAAAAATATTTTATCAACAGAAACAGCAATATTTGAGGGACTTTCAGGTTTCAAAAATGCTATGATTAATCTTTCTGAGGAATGCCCAAGAAATGAAACAATTTATATTATCGGTTTTTCCAATCAAGCTTACAAGAATAAACAATTAGCTGATATTCTACGAGATGTAAATAAAATTTCTAAACAGAAAAAACATAAATTTAAGATGATCTTGGACAATCCAGGAAATAAATTCTTTAAACAAAGAGCTGAAGAGGGATTATCAGAGATAAAGTTTATGCGAGGGGGATTCAAAAGTCCTGCGGCAATTGATGTATTTCAAGATTATGTCTATATTCTCCTTTGGGATGAACATCCTTATGCTATTAGAATAAAAAATAAAAACATTGCTGACGGATTTAAGACTTATTTTGACTTTCTTTGGAACATGGCAAAGAAATGATTGGCTAATGAGGGTGCCTTAATTCTAAGTTGGACGCGTTCCGGTTTCACAACTTGCTCACTGCGGTTCGCACCCCGCTGCGCTTTCCTTACGCAAGCGAGAAATCTGATAATTATTTTTACACTCGCTTGCTTCAGTCAGGTCATATAACAGCGCATACGTTAACAACTTACAAATTTCTTGCTTTTATGTCTCACTCATATGCAAAACTTTAAATCTTCTTAAAACATAAATCTTTTACCATGTATCATATGTCTCAAATGTCTCAATATAATGCAGGACAGAGTTTTAGCCAGAGAGGGGGCTTTGGAAGTTCCGAGTTAGGGAGCTTTAATTCAGGATCTGCCTCTTATTCAGCTTCTTGGCACAGCAATGGACAGAGTGGGTTGGAACATATTGCACATCAAGAAGTTACTTCATCTGCTCCTTCATCTATTCCCGCATCTGCTTCTGTATCAAGATCTTATTCTTCAGTACTCTTATCACTTCTTTCTCATTCTTATGTTTCTTCTCCATTAGCATCGACTGCTTTTTTCTCTGGTGTTAGACCATATATTTCACATGTTTCTGTAGGATACGCTCCTCAGCAAAGAAATGAACACTTTGGACACGCTGGGCATTATCTCTCTGCTCCATCACATACTGAGTATCATTTTCAGCCAGATCAATTCTTAAAACCAGGGAAAGAAGGAAAATTTGTTGGACAAGCAGAAGACATTAAAGAGTTTATAATTGAAGCTTTTGAAAAAATGCTACATTCTCAATTTCCTGAAGATATCAAAATTAGCGTATGTACTGAAGAAGAATTTAGAAAAATAGCCCCTCATCCTGGAACGATCGGATTATCTATCAACCGAAGGAAACAAGGTTTATTATCAGAAATTTTTGTGCTTGCTGGTCCGCTGGGAAGAGTATTGCTAACAGTAGGGCATGAATTAGGACATGTATTTACTGGAACTTTAGAACATGCACAAGATGAAGAAGCGAAAGCGTATGCTTTTTCTATGGCATGGATGGAAGTCATTAAAGAACAGAATATCGCTGGTTTGAGCACTGCTTTTGTTGAAGAATCTCCCGCGCAGAATGGTTTACATGATGTAGCTTTTGGATTTGTAAGCAAATTATTAAGAGAAGGAGAGAAAGCATGGAACGTTTGGGAAGGATTGGTTTCAGGAGAGTTGGCGGTAGCTGGTTAGGGATGAAATGACATGAGAGTAAAACTGTAAAGTATTTTTGCTATATTCTCTATTCTGCTACAGGAATATTTTTAAGGAATCACTTTGTCTTTAGTTATTTTATGGATGGTCAAAAAATATTTCCTGAAGAAGTTATTATTGAGAAAATTAATAAAAATCATAACTTTTCTTCTTTTGTTTCTTATGAAAAAGATCTAAAAGATTTTCTCATTGAAGATGCATTAACCAATCAAGAGCTTAAATTATCAACTACTTTCCTTTGGCTTTACCAACAGAAATTAGTTTCCTATATCACGCTTCTTACTGATAAAATCAACTTAGAAGGGGATTTACAAACCTTCTTTAGAGATAAAGGCATAGCTTATTTTTCGCTTCCAGCTCTTAAAATAGGTCGGCTTTGTGTTGATGACCACTTCCAACGAAAAGGTTTAGGAAGAATGATGCTGGTTTTTGCTGCTAAAAAGGCACAAGAAATATGTGACGATAAAGCAGGATGTCGTTTTCTTACTGTAGATGCCAAAAAAGATTCCATTCTATTTTACAAAAAACAAGGTTTTGAAATTTTAAAAATGAGAACTGATGGTACTGCTGTTATGTATGTAGACTTACTTAAATTTTTACCTTAAATTTTGTTTTATCCGCATCTTCCAGTAATTTAATTCGTGCTGGAGTTGGTTTTTTCTGTTCATTAAATACTCTTTGAAGAAACTGGACTGCTTCTTTTCCCTTCAAGGTAGGAGTAGGTTCAATTGGTTTTGCCATTTTTTCCTAAAATTAAAACAAGTTTATAAATTTTTAGGGCCTAAATGTGTTTTAAGGAAAACTAAAAGTTTCTTTTAAGGTGATTTTTTCTCCTAATTTCTGAACAAGACCGTCAAGATGCATATTTCCTACAACTACCAGAAGATTATCTTTTTTCTCTTGTTGTAAAATTTCATTAGTCCATCTAAATATTGGTGCAAAAATCCTGTGCTGTTTTGATTACTGATCATAAATCTTCTAAAAAAATTGTTTATTTATAAATGATTCTTATTATCAAGTAGGTATTTTAATTAATGCTCCGCTGATATTTTTTAGTTACCGTCTCTAAGTTCATAACCTTTTTATTCTAAAGACTTCTTTGATACGTTATGTCTCTTTCAAACTTATCTTCATTGCTTCTGCAAGCAGGAAAAATAGCTGAAGAGGTGCATAAAAAATTCTTTCATCAGAAAATAGAACTGCAAGTAAGCAAAAAAAGCGATAATTTAGCAGACGTAGTTACTGATGCGGATAAAGAAGCCGAACAATTACTAAGAACCTTTTTTGCTGAAAATCTTCCGGATTACAACATTTTCGGTGAGGAATTTGGCGCAACGTATAATGGCAACGGAAAAATCATTGTTATTGATCCTTTGGATGGAACTCTCTCTTTCACTCAAAAACTTCCTGGTTTTGGTACAGTAATTGGCATTTATGAAAATGGTGAAAATATTGCCGGATATGTAAGCAATACTCTCAAAGGAATTTCTTATCTTGCAACTGCGGATGATTTGCAGAAAGGTTTTCATCATCATGATTCAGCAGAAGGAAATGCTTTTAGAGAAACAGGTATTCTTCAAGATGCAATTTACCTCAGCAGTGCGTTCTATCGTGATTTTGAAACAAGTAAAGTTTCTCAACGGCTTTTTAAGGAAGAGTTTCCTTCCTTGCCTTTTACTATGGGTTTTCAAGAATCTACTAATCGTTGCAAAGTGCATGGAAAAGAGTGGTCTGCTTCGTTACATCGTGGATTAGCATGGGAACGGGATTGCATGTATTCTAAACCAATTTTAGTCTGTAAGCCTGAACTCTTTGATGGCATGATGCGAGTGCTTGAGAAATTAAGAAGTGAAATTCCTGGATTTTGATTTTTATTTTGAGAGATGTTTCTAAGTTCATTAGATTTTGAGAGATGAATCAAACGTATGTGCATAGCTCGTTCGCACCCTGCCCAGTTATGTAGGTGGTAGTAAATCACTGTAGCAAAATAATGGCAGGGCATAGCTTGTCTGACGAGTAGCCAAGTGCTCACTGGCTGGCAAGCAAGAGCTCACCTCTATTCGCTCAAGTCGGTGGCGCTATGCACATACAATCAAACGTAATTGTTTAGCTTTCAGAAGTTAGGCAAAATCATCTTGGCCATTCGCTCGGTTTGCTTTCAGATAATCTTGCTATATAATAAGAAAATTTGTTA